>JASHOO010000495.1 GCA_030041035.1 Bryobacteraceae bacterium
TTATCTTGATCATATTTTGCGCGCGTGGTTCAATGCCACGCATGACCACACAACTGACGCGGCGCCAGGTGGGCCTGCTCGTGGCAGGCGGCGCTGCGGCGAGCGCCCAATCCCCGAGGAAGGGCACCACCATCCACCAGGAGATCGATTTCAACGCCCCTCCCGCCCGGATCTACGAGATCCTGCTCGATGCCAAACAGTTCAGCGCGTTTACCAAAGACACGGCCGAGATCCAGCCCACCGCCGGCGGCGCATTCCGTCTGTTCGGCGGCCGCATCGAGGGCCGCAATGTGGAATTGGTGCCGGACCAGCGGATCGTCCAGGCGTGGCGTCCCGCCTCCTGGGACCCCGGCGTCTATTCGATCGTCCGATTCGAACTGGTAGCCCACGGCTCCGGAACCCGCATCGTTTTCGATCACACCGGTTTTCCTGAGGACAATTGGGAACACCTCAATGCAGGCTGGCCCCGCAATTATTGGGACCCCCTGCGCAACTATCTGAACGGCTGACCATATTCCTAAAATAGGAATTTCAGCGCTACCTGGCCGATGCGTGGAGCATTGGCGCTCTCCACGTAGCCGAAAGTTCCGTTGAGAATGCTGCCCGACGGGTTTTGGAACTGCGTGTGGTTGAACACGTTGAAGAACTCGAAACGGAATTGGAGCAGTTTCGACTCGGTAATGTGCGTGTCCTTCAGCAGCGCCATGTCGAAGTTGTTGATCCCCGGGCCCTGGAACATCCTCTTGTCCGCCGTGCCCAATTGCCCTAGGGCTTCTTTGCTGAAGTCGTTCGGATCAAAATAAGGAAGTCCGCTTCGCGGATTACGGTTGAACGTCAACGTGCCGCCATCGAAATTGGGCGTATCGATGGTGGTTCCGTTCGGACCGGTACCAAAGGTGCCGAGCAGCGAATTGTCGTCGCTCTCATTCAGCGTAATCGGCAAACCGCTGGCGAATCGCGTGATTCCCGTCAGCACCCAGCCAGTGGTGAAGCGATTGTGCTTGAGCTTATCGAACGGCAAATCGTAGTGATAGCTGATCACGAAATTTTGCGGCACGTTGAATGACGAAATCGACCGGTCCAGCTTCTGGTTCACCACGTTGATCTGCTCACCCCAACCCGAGGAGTCATCAATTGCCTTGCTCCACGTGTACCCGGCCAGTAGTTCGAGCGGCCCGCTTTGGTGCTTGAAGCTCACCTGCATGGAGTTGTAGTCCGAATTGCCGATGGTGATGAAATAACCGTTGCTGCCAAAGTCGTTTCCATAGGGCGCGCGCGTGCCGTTCACTACCTGGCCATTCGCCCGCGTGAAAACTGTGTTTTCGCTGAACGGCCCGCAGGTGGCGCCGCCGGGAATTACATCACTGGGCTGGCTCAGGCTCAAGCACAGCGCCGGGTTGCCCGGGTTCGATTCCAGATCGCTGAGCAGTGCGTGTCCCTCCGTCCCCACATAACTCACGCTGAGCATGCTGTTGTTGCCGATCTGCCGCTGAATCGAGAAGCTGAAATCTTCCGTGTACGGCACCCGGTTCTTGTACCAGAAGCCCGGTGAGCTGGAGATCGGCTCATACCCCGCCCAATTCACCGAAGTATCCGGATTGCTGATCGAGACATTGGGCGGCGGGAACGTCACGGGGAAGCGCTGGCCCTCCACGAACCCGGTTTCCCGGTCAACGTAAGGCGTGACGAATAGTGGTGGCGCCGGGTTGCTCCAGTAGTAGCCGAAAGGCGCGTCGCCCTGTTCATTGAATCCGGTGGTGTCTTCGTACGCCGTATAGAACATCCCGAATGATGCCCGCACGCTGGTTTTCCCCGCGCCGCCGAATATGCCGCCGTGCGGCGACCAGGCGATCCCCACGCGTGGCGCAAAATTGTCGTACCGTACCGGCGCCAGCGTCTTGGGAATCCCGGGGTCGCCGGGAAATACCCACCCGGTCGGCGAACCCGGAAACAATTTCGATTGCAATCCAGGCACCAGCGTTTCCAGTTGCCCTTGTGCTTCCCACCAGGGCGTCGTGATCTCGTACCGCAGCCCGTAATTCAGCGTAAGATCTGATCGAACGCGCCAGCTATCCTGCGCGTACAACCCCAGGTAGTAGCCGCGCGTGTGCAGAGGCGCCTGCGCGCCTTGGTTGAAACTGTTGGGCGCGCCGAGCAGAAAATCGGCAAAGTCGCTTCCCGTTTCCTGGCCGTCAAAACCGAAGGTGCCGTCATTGGCGCCGTAATCGTGCTCCGTGATCTGGTCATAGTGCACATCGACGCCGAACTTCATGGTGTGCGTGCCCTTCACTTTCGAGAAGTTATCCAGAATCTGATAAGTGTTGTTGTACTGCCCGGCGAAAAACCCGTCCACCCCGATGGAGTAGTTGTTGAAGCCGATGCTCGGGACTCCTTCGTATTGCGTATTGAGCGGAACGATGCCCAATGTGTTCGCCCCGGTAGCAAACCCGAGCGAAGCCAGCGAGACCCCCACTCCGCCGCTCGGAATACCCGACAACTGCACCATGCGCATGTAATGCACCCGGATCTCGTTCACGGCGTCGGGGCCTAGCGTTTTGGTGTCGGCAATGTTCGCCATTTGGGCGCGCCCCGGCGTCAGATCGGCGAAACCCGGAAGATTCGCGGATTGGTAAGGGTTCAGAAGATTGAAATCGTCGATGAAGTAATACCCGGAGATCATGCCGAAACGGCTGTTGTAGTCCAGCCGGAAGCTCCCCTTGTCATCCCGTAGGGTCTGGTTGTAGGCGGCGGTCGAAAAATAAGGACCCGAATTGGGCAGAGGGATATATTTCAGCAGGTTCTGGGAAGGCGTCGTCATCACCGACTTAGGAATGATCGCGTTCGGAAAAACGCAGTCACTGCTGAGTGTGCAGCCCGGCAGGTAGTAGGGTTCGCCCGGCGTGACCCCATAACCGAGCTCCTGCGAAAGCTGTTGAGCCCAATGTCCGCCCGTGACGCTTCCCGTCAGTTGGCTCGCGAGGTCCGACAGGTCGCCGGTTCGGTCGGCTGCCGAAGGGACTAGGATGTCGCCGGTACTTTGTCCCTCGATTTGACGCGTGCCTTGATAGTCGACGAAGAAAAACAGCTTGTCTTTCTTGATTGGCCCGCCGGCCGTTCCCCCAAACTGATTTTGGATAAACGTCCCGCGCTGCGGATCGTAGAAGCCGCGCGCATCCAGGTCCGTATTGCGCAGAAACTCGAAGGCATCCCCGTGATATTGGTTGGTGCCTGACTTGGTGATGGCATTGATCTGCCCGCCGCTGTAGTTGCCGTATTCGGCGTCGAAGTTGTTGGTAATAATGCGGAATTCGGCGATGGAATCCAGGTTTGGAATAATCGAGGTGCCCATGTTCGCTCCTTCCTCGACGTTCCCGCCATTCACCATGAACCCGTTCGCCGATTCCCGATTCCCGTTCACCGACATGCTGCCGGCATTGAGGTTGCCCGAGGGGCTCAAAACGCTGTATTGCCCCGACGAGACCGGCACCACGCCCGGCTGCAACGCCAGCAAATCCGTGTAACTGCGGCCGTTTAACGGCACCGTGGTCATCTTGGTGTCGGTGATCACTTCGCCCATCTGCGTGTTGGTCGTTTCCACCTGCACCGCCGCCGCGTTTACGGTGACTTCCTGGCTGGCTTCACCGAGTTCCAGCGGAATGTCTACCGTGAGTGCGGTGTTGACATCCAGGATCAGGCCGGTCTGCTTGAAATCCCTGAATCCACTGGTCTTAACCTCCAGGTCATAATGCCCTACCGGCAACGAGGGAAATGAATAGAAGCCCGCCGAGTCCGTCACCGTCGAGCTTTTGATCCCGGTTTGCGTCTCCAAGGCCGTCACCTGGGCGCCGGGAATCACCGCGCCGGTCGGATCCTTCACCGTACCCGAAATGCGGGCGGTCACCGCACCCCATGTGAACAGCCCTGCACACAACCCCAAAAGTAGGGCTAACGCCAATTTACGAAGTTTTGACATACCCACCTCCCTTGGCTTACACGAAGCTCAAGATTTAGAAGATATGGAATCACTACCGGGGCGGAAGTCCAATAGGCTTATCCAACATTTTGAGGACTTATATGATCTTCCGCCAGTTTCCCACTATGCGGTTAAAGTACTGAAAATGGCACTTAAACTCATTCGAGTGCCGCCATGCATCGGTTAGGCTGCAAAGGTAGGAGATACGCCATGGCTGAAGAAAGAACCCTCACCGCGACGCCCGTTCGGACGAAGCCGCTCCCATTGGAGTTTCCAGGCGTGCACTATTATGACGGCCAGGAAACGGAAGCGGCGCTGCGGGTACTGGGTTCGAAATCGCTGTTTCGCTATTACGGAGTCGATCTTCAGAAAGAAACCGAGAAGTTCGAAGAAGAGTTTGCCCGCGCCGTCGGGGTGCGGCATGCGCTCGGCGTGGCCAGCGGGACGAGCGCCCTTTCGGTCTCGCTGGCGGCGCTTGGCGTCGGGCCGGGGCAGGAAGTCATTGTCCCAGCTTACATGTGGGTCTCAGTGGTAGCGGCGGTGGTGCATCAGGGAGCTATTCCGGTGCTTGCGGATATTGACGGCACCTTCTGCCTGGACCCGCGCGACTTAGAGCGGAAAATCACCCCGCGCACTTCGGGAATCATTCTGGTGCACATGAGCGGAGCGCCGGGCGATGCGAAAGCCATCGCCAAGATCGCCCGGGACAAGAAGCTGTTCCTGCTGGAGGACTGCGCGCAGTGCAACGGGGGCAGCATCGGAGGCCAGAGGGTCGGCAGCTTCGGCGACATGGGCATCTTCAGTTTTCAGATGAACAAGAACATGAGCTCCGGGGAAGGCGGGTGCGTCGTCACGAGCGATGCCCAGCTCTACCGCCGGGCTTTCGCCTGTCATGACCTGGGCTATGCGCGCGACGAAA
>JASHOO010000496.1 GCA_030041035.1 Bryobacteraceae bacterium
CACACCGCATACCCGTTCAGTTGGATGCCCGACAATCGCCGCCTGGTATTCGGCGGCCAGGTACCCGGCTCGGTCGGCGCCGATCTGCAAATGATCGATAGCCGGCGCGGCACCATCCGCCCGCTTTCGGTGACGCCCAATGATGCCATCCAGGCGTCGGTCTCGCCCGATGGCCGCCGCATCGCCTACACCGTCGCGCAGGACGATTTCGACCTGATCGAGGTCCCCCTCGACGGCTCGCCCATCCGGACGCTGCTCTCCACTGGTCGTAATGAGGTCGAACCCGCCTGGTCCTGGGCCGGAAACCAGCTGGTTTACTCCACCGATCGCACCGGAATCTCGCAGATCTGGGTCCGTCAGCGCGATGGCTTCGAGCGGCCCCTGGTCACCGAAAAGGATTTCGACCAAACCTGGATCGCTGCTTTCGATGATCCCGCATTCTCTCCCGATGACCAGCGCATCGCTTACACTGTCTTCGGCAGCTCCGGACACTCTGTCTATGTATCCAGCGTGGCCGGCGGCAAACCCCTCCGCCTGTCCGATGACAAATACGACCAGCGCTCGCCCACCTGGAGTCCCGACGGCGCCTGGATCGCCTACCTGCAAAACATCGAGGGCCGCTGGGCACTGGTGAAAGCCCGCTCCGGCGGCGGCAGTCCTCCCGTTCTGCTGCGCGAAGGCTGCCTGCCCTCCCATCCGAAATGGGAACATAAAACCGGCCGCTGGATCGCGTGCACCACTCCCGATGGCCTCACGCTGGTCTCGGACGATGGCAAAGAGACCCGCGCGCTCAGCACCGCCGATTGGCCGATCTTTGGCTGGAGCGCCGACGGAACGCTCGTTTACGGCGTCAAGCAGGTCGATAGCCTCCACCGCGTCGTCGCTTCCCTCAACATCGAAACGCGCGCCGAAAAAGTGATCGGCCCCCTGCCGCTCCCCGCCATTGCCGACCTCAGCGGCTACAGCCTCTCGCCCGATGGCAAGTCTTTCGCCACCTCCGCCAGCCATCCTACCGGCGATATCTGGCTGCTCGAAGGCTTCGAGCGCCCGGGCTGGCGGCAGTGGTTGGAGCGAGCCAACCTGTCACACTTCTAGACGAATTGTGACAAACTGGCACCCGCTTAATGCACCTTCACTAAAGTTATAAGTCTATATATATCAACAACTTATGCGCTGGCAACCCAAGTGCTAAATAGGCGGTGAGGAGTAAACCACAACCATGAAGACAATGCTGAACAACTTTCTGCACGACGAACAAGGACAGGACCTGATCGAGTACACGCTTTTGCTGGCGTTTGTTTGCCTGGCTTCCGCCGCGCTTTTCATCAGCGCCGGTGGCAGCGTGGCCGGAATCTGGACTGCCACGAACTCCCGCTTAGCTGCCGCCAACGCTTCCGCTAGCTAACCTGCCTGTTGAGGGCGGAGCGCGAGTTCCGCCCTCACCCACCACGCCTCATGAACCAGCCGGCAACGGCGTCTCATCACGAAGTCACCGGCCATCCGCCCGCGCAATTTCCACCATCGCACGTGCAGCCGCGCGCCGATTCCGTCGATAGAAAGTCCATGGAGGTCTTCGTCGCCCGGCAAGCTATTTTTGACCGGCGGATGAAGGTGTACGGCTACGAACTACTGTTCCGCCCCTGCCGCGATTCTAACGCGGCCGGCATAGCCGACAGCGCTGCCAGCCTGCAGGTCATCACCAACAGCTTCTTCTCTATCGGCATGGAACGGCTTCTGGCCGGCACCCGGGCCTTCATCAACTTCCCCCAGGATCTGCTGGTGGATCCGCGCCTGTTCTCGCTGCCTGCCAGCAAAACGGTCATCGAGATCCTGGAAACCGTCCGGCCCGAACCGGCCGTAGTGAACGCGTGCCGCGCGCTCCGCGAGAAGGGGTACGTGCTGGCCCTCGACGATTTCTCGCATCTGCAAGGCTGGGACCGGCTGGCGAACCTGGTGAGCATCATCAAGGTCGACTTTCGCGCCACTACGCCGGCCGAACAGGAGGCCCTGGTGGAACGCTACGCCGGCCGGGGCGCCTGCATGCTGGCCGAGAAGGTCGAAACGCAGGAGGAGTTCGATCGCGCCCGCAGGCTGGGCTACCATTACTTCCAGGGGTACTTCTTCGCCCGGCCCGTGATCATCTCGCGCCGTGAAATCCCGGGCAGTAAGCTCAGCTACATCCGGATCCTCCAGGAAATTCACCGGCCCGAACTGGAGCTGTTCGCGCTCGAAGCGCTCATCCAGCGCGATGTGTCGCTCGCCTCCAAGCTGCTGCGCTACATCAACTCGTCGATTTTCGGCTGGATCAATCCGGTGCACTCCATCCGCCAGGCTCTGGCGCTGCTGGGCGAGCAGGAGATCCGCAACTGGGTTTCGCTCGTGGCGCTGCCCAATCTGGCCTCCGACAAGCCCGACGAACTGGTGCGCACGGCGCTGCTCCGCGCCCGCTTCTCGGAACTGCTGGCGCAATGGGCCGGGCTCGGCCACCGCAAAGCGGACCTCTTTCTCATCGGACTGTTCTCCCTGCTGGACGCCATGCTGGGCCGTTCGCTGGCCGAGATTCTGGACGAGATGCGGCTGGGCGGCGAGATCGCGGACGCGCTATTGGGAACCGCGCCGCCGCGCCAGTCGCTGGCCGGTGTTTACACTTTGGTCCGTGAATACGAGGCAGGCGACTGGAACGCGCTGTCCGAGACCGCCACCAACCTGCGCATCCCGGCGGAAATCATCCCCGATCTATACCTGGAAGCCGTGTCCTGGTCCGACCAGATCTTCCATCAAGGCCTGAGCGGCCGCTGATCGAGCGGCACCGGTCCGGGCAAGTTCAGCGAGCGCAGTCCAGGGCGAGTTGCAGTTGATGCTGAGCCTGGTCGCACCTCTCCATAGCTTCCTTGCGGTGCCCGCAGAAATCGTGAGCCGCCGTCCTGAGCTCTTCGTTGGCTTCCCGCAACTCGGCGATGGCGGCGCGAATGTGGGGATGCCGCTCGGGCGGCGGCGCGGTGTTGGCCAGTCTCGCGGTACCCGCCACTCCCAAAACCATCAGCGCCACCCACGGCGCAAAACGCCACATCTGTCTGTTCATGTCCCCTCCTCGCTGGGATACCCGAGCGAGTATGCCGCAAGCGGCGGCGAAAGCGCAATACCCAGATGGTTATCGTGCCTAAAGCCCCGGCGAAACCCCGCCGATTTAAAGAACGTATGCTAGATCGCCGCGCGGAACCTCGGCTGATGTGCGCCGATATGGTAGCGGTCCGATGGAAGGACGAATCCGGCGTGGAGCAGGAGGCGTCAGCGCTGCTGGATGATATCTCCACTTCAGGCGCATGCCTCAACGTCGATTCCCCATTGCCGATAGGCACCGGCGTAGTCATCCAGTATCGCAAAGGACGTCTCGAGGGCTCGGTGTGCTACTGCTTCTTCCGCGAGATCGGGTATTACGTGGGGGTACACTTCAAGCCGGCGACCAAATGGTCGCCGCAGCAGTATCGCCCCAAGCACCTGCTGGATCTCAAGAAGCTGCTCCTGCGGCGGACTGGCGACAAGCTCAAGTCTGTTCAGTAACGCGCCAGCCAGCGCGCCCGCTCCGTCACTTTCGCCGCGTTGGGCAGAAAGGCCTCTTCGAGCGGCGGGCTGTAGGGCACGGGCGTATCCGGCGCGGCCACCCGCACAATGGGCGCGTCCAGATCATGAAACGCCTTCTCGGCGATGCGGCCGGCCAATTCCCCGCCGATGCCGCCGGTCAGCACGTCTTCGTGCAACAGCAGCACCTTGGACGTCTTGCGCACGCTCGCGAGTACGGTGTCTTCATCGAGCGGGGCGAGAGTCCGCAGATCCACGATCTCGACCGAAATCCCTTCCTTCTCGAGGGTCTCGGCGGATTCCCGCGCGACGTGCACCATGGCGCCGTAGGTGATGATGGACAGATCGCGGCCCTGGCGCACCACGGCCGCCTTCCCTATGGGCACGGTAAAATCGCCGTCCGGGACATCTTCCTTGATACGGCGGTAAAGCGCCTTGTGCTCGAAGAAGAGCACCGGGTCGTTATCGCGGATGGCCGATTTGATCAGCCCTTTGGCGTCGGGCGCGGTGGCTGGCGCGACGACTTTCAGCCCCGGCGTATGGACGAACCAAGCCTCCGGATTCTGGGAGTGGAACGGCCCCCCGTGAATGCCGCCGCCCGAAGGCGCGCGAATCACCATGGGCACGGCGGCGCCCCAGCGGTAGCGGCACTTGGCGGCGAAGTTCACGATCTGGTCGTAGCCGCAGGTGATGAAGTCGGCAAACTGCATCTCCGCCACCGGCCGCAGCCCCATCAGGCTTGCACCGATGGCCGCGCCCACGATGGCCGATTCCGAAATGGGCGTGTCGATCACGCGTTTCTCGCCGAATTCCTGGAGCAACCCGGAGGTGATTTTGAACGCGCCCCCGTAGACGCCGATGTCTTCGCCCAGCAGGAAGACGCCCGAGTCGCGCGTCATCTCTTCGCGGATTCCCTGCCGGATGGCTTCGAGATAGGTCATCTCCATCGGGCTAGCTCCGCTCGTAGACGCCGTCCAGCAGCTCCGAGGCATCGGGGTAGGGGCTTTTTTCGGCCCACTCGATGGCCGCGTCGACCTCCTGCCGGATGCCGGCGTGCAGGCGCGCGATCTCCTCGCGCTTGGCCCATCTCTTCTCGAGGATCTTCTTCTCCAGCCGGGTGATGGGGTCCTTTTCTTTCCACTCGTCCCAGAGCGACTGCGGCACGTATTCGGCGGCATCGTGCGCCGAGTGGCCGGTCATGCGGAAGGTCTTGCATTCGATCAGGTAGGGTCCGGCGCCGCTGCGCGCATGACCGGCGGCGCGCTGTGCGGCCCGGTGGACGGCAAAGACGTCGTTGCCGTCGACGATCTCGGCTGGAATTCCGTAACCCGGGGCGCGATCGCTCACATTGGCGCAGGCCATCTGCTTGGTGAGGGGCGTGGAGTAGGCATACTGGTTGTTATTGCACACGTACACGACCGGTAGTTTCTGCACGGCGGCAAAGTTCAGCCCTTCGTGCCAGTCGCCGCGGCTGGTGGCGCCATCGCCGAAAAAGCAGTAGGCGATGTTCTGGGTGCCCCTGTACTTGAGGGCGAGCGCCGCGCCGGCCGCGACCGGGACCGAGGCCGCCATGGCGCTGATGATGGAAACGATGCGCCGGCTGATGTCGCCCATGTGCATGTTGCCGTCTTTGCCGCGGGTCAGGCCGCCCACCCGTCCCATGTACTGGGCAAAGATCTGGCGGGGATCGACGCCCCGGATGAGAAACAGGGCGAGGTCGCGGTGCGAGGGGCAGAGGACATCATCCGGCGTGGCGCTGAGTCCGACGCCTACGGAAATGGCTTCCTGGCCGCGCCCGACATAGACGCCGCCGACGATTTTGCCCTGCCGGTAGAGCTTGCGTTCGATGCGATCCTCGACCTCGCGCATCGTGGCCATGTAGCGCAACGCCTGCAAGGCCAGGCCGCGGTCGGTGTGCATATCGGTTTCGGGTTGCAAGACTGCGGGAGCACTCATGCCGATGATCCGCCCAAATCCGTTAGTATACTAAGGCCCGGCAGTGCGCAACCAGCGGGTATGCGCCTTACAGATCGGTACACCCGGAGGATGTGAGGGTGACCCTGGGTCGAGGCGGCTTCAGAAGCGGTAGCCCACGCCGAACGTGGGCGTGAACTGCTCGAAGATTCCGCGGTCGGTGCCGTGCGGGGCGGGGACGATCACTCCCTTTGGAAAGGGTGTGAAGTAATCGTGGAAATCCACGCGCAGCACCACATATTTCCCCAACTCGTACTTGACGCCGCCGCCCACGCTGTAGAGCAAGCGCCACTGGTCGTTGTTGGTAATGGTTGCGACATTGGGAAAGGGCTGCGGGAAAGGCGCGGGGCCGGTGAGCACGTAGTCCTTGGCGCCGAGCCCGGCGGCCAGGTACGGGCGGAAGCGCTCGCGCCGCGGGCGAAAGTGGAACAGCAGATCGTAATTGAGGGCGTGCGATTGTCCCTGCACCTGCGCGAGCACGCCGCCGTAATTGACGTAGGGGTTTCCGTCCTGGTAGAGATAACGGACTTCACCGGACAGGTGCTGATACATATTGTCGGTAAAGACAATGCCCGCGACGAAGCGGTTGCGCACGCCGGCGGTGGCGGTGCCGTCGCCGGAGAAGACGGTAGCATGCCGGTACAGGCCGTAACCGATGGTGCCGCTCAGCTCGTACTGCTGCTCCTGCGCCAGACATGCGCTCGCGCACAACGCCGCAATGGCCAGGATGCGTTTCACACTAGCAGTACATACCCGTGCGGGGTCGAAAAGCAAGCGCTTCGACCGGCCCTAGCGGGGTTTATGGGGCCGGCGCGGCCAGCGGTGATAGACCGGTGGTTCGCTTGCAGAAGCCACGAACGAACCACTCAGGATATAAACAGCACCGCCGCTCGTCCCGATGTTGGCGCTGGTAAATGCCAGGCCGTTCGAGCCCCAGCGTATGAAATGCGTCGGGGAGCCAATGACGTTGGAGACAGTGGCGGTAGCGATCGGCGTCATTCTGTGTATGTCGAATGCGGTCACGGTGTATGTTCCACTGCCCACGTCGGACGAATTCTGGCCGATGAAGAAGGCCCTTCCCAGAGAGCCGTCCGGCACCATGAGGCCGGAGGCATCGAAGGTACCGACCAATGTCCCCGAGCTCGGGTCAATGACCGACCCGTTGTCGTCATAAACATACTGAGTCACCGGGTCGTAGTGGATGGCGTTGCCGAAGCCGCCGGCGAGCCCGGGATAATCGGTGACTGTTCCGAACCCGGAAGCCGTGACCGGTATGGTGTAGAAGTCAAACCCGGTGTCTTCGTTGTTGGCGGCGAACATGAGGCTGGCATCGCTATTCCACTGAATGGAGTCAAACAGATCGGCGTCGCCCTCGCCTGAGCAGCCGCCTCCAAAGCCGCACAGCGCATCCGGGCGCGCGACGCCATTGTCATAAATGACGACGCCGCCTTCCTCCGCGGGGCTAATGCCGGCGACACTCCTCACCACGGCGACGGTCCCATCGGCGGCCGGCGAGGCCTGTAGATCGTAGGCAAAGTAGGGACCAAAGATGGAGTTGCTCCCGAGAGCAATCTGGATGTCTGTACCGAGATACGGAAGCGTCAACATCTGGACAACCGAGGCGCCATCCAACCCGACGTAGAGATACCGGCTATTGGGCGAGACAGACAGCAAATTCGGCTCGCTGCCGGCAAAAACGTTGGCGCCCAGCGCACCGGTGGCGGGTTCGACTACTTGCACCGCATTCCCATTGGCACCGACCGCGCTGGGAAGCGACAAGTAGAGCCTCTCATACTTGGGATCCCAGGCAACACTGTTCGCCGCAAGGTTGACCGTGATCATGGTGAGATCGGGTGAGGCGGCCGCGGCATCGGGACCGAGCACACGCACAGGCACGGCGGTGGACTCAATCTGTCCCTTGGCCGGCGGGCCACACAAGGAGCAACAGATCAGAACAAGTGTGCAGAACCGCATAAATTAAACCGAGGGAATTATACGGCAATTTTGCGTATTTTCCTGTAAACCTTTTCTACTAGCAGCAAGCGCGGGGCGAGGCGTGCCTCTCCCCTGCGGGACATCGTACATTGAAGATATGATCCTCGCCCTGCTCCTTACGCTCTCGGCGCCGCCGGACTGGGTTCCGGCGCGGTGGCGCTGGCTCGAAACCAGGACGCTCGATCTGCTGCGCAACACTCCGGTCAACTGCCTGCTGATTGACTGGGACTCGCAGCAGCGGGCGCAGGCCGCTACATTCGCGGCGGCCGCCGCCGACAAAGGCATTGCGACGCTGGCGGTGATCCGGCCCACCGTGGATCCGTCAGAACCGGCGCGGGATGCCATTCACGCGCACTTTACGGGAGTGGTTCTGGAAGGCGATTTCCTGAAGGAGGCGGCCGACCGGGTGAAGGCGGCCATTTCGCCCGCGCCGGTCATTGAGCTGACGCTGCGCAGCCGCATGCCATTCGGATCGAGCGCGCCGATCATCGGCACTTACCAAGGGGTCTGGCCGGGCATCCCGGTGATGGAGGATGGCGCGGCAAAAGCCGGACCGTCCGGCTCGCCGTGGATCAATACGAATGCCGGTTTCTTGCGGGCGGCGCAAGCTTTCGGGGACAGTACAGTTTGGATCGGCAATTTGCCGCCGCCCAAGACGGTGATCAGCCTGGAGAACTACGGGCAGGTGATCGGCGACGCTGCAATGGCGGGAGCGCGGTGGGTAGTGGCACTCGATGACGATCTTGCCCGGCGGCTGCACGATGGCGATAAGGCGGCGCTGGAGGAATGGAGCCGCATCACGCACGAGCTGGATTTCTACGAATCGCACCGCGAGTGGCGCATGTTCCGCCCGTTTGCCAAGTTAGCCGTGGTCCAGGGCGTCAATGACGGCGCGCTGCTCTCCGGCGGCATTCTCGATATGATGGGGGCGCGGCATACGCCGGTGCTCATTGTTCCGCCCGACCATCTGCGTCCCGGGGCGCTCAACGGCGCTACCATGGCGGTGGATGTTGACGCGGCGTCTCTGACTGCCGAGGAGCGGGACATTCTGAAAGCATTCACGCGCGCGGGCGGTACGCTGCTCACCGGCCCGCCGGACTGGAAGCAGAGCGCTGCGACCGCGCCCGACCAGATCACGCTGGACGACAAGCAAACCAAGCAGCTCGATGACATCTGGCACGACATCAACTCGATGATCGGCCGCGGCAACCTAGGCGCGCGTCTGTTCAATGTGTCATCGATGCTGTCTAACTTACTCGTTTCTCAGGACGGCAAACAGGTATTAGTGCACTTAGTCAATTATTCGAACTATCCGGTTGACTCTGTCACGGTACATGTCTTAGGCGATTTTCGCCAGGCGACACTGTACCGGCCGGAATATCCGGATAAGAAGTTAGAGACTTATAAAGCCGAAGACGGAACGGGAGTAGATATTGACTTAGTCAATATCAGTGCGACGTTGCGGCTGGAGTGAGTCGCTTTACTCTTGGCAGGCGCTCAGGCCTTGGCGGCGGTTGGCGATGGCTCGGCGTCGGCGGCGTTGGAGTCGAACAGGTAGCCGAAGCCACGGACGGAGCGGATGAGAGCGGGGCTGGCGGGATCGGCTTCGACTTTCTGGCGCAGGCGCAGGATGTGGACGTCGACGGTGCGATCGGTGACAGCGCGGTCGACACCCCAGACGTAATCGAGCAACTGTTCACGGCTGAAGACTACGCCGGGGCGGCTCATCAGGAACTCGAGCAGGCGGAACTCGGTTGCGGTGAGGGTGAGTACCTTGTTGTGCAGGCGGACGCGGCAGCTATCGCGATCGAGCTCCAAGCCCTCGCACCGCAGGATGCGGGTGGGCGTGGCCGGCGTGCGCAACTGGCTGCGGACGCGGGCGATCAATTCGCGCAGGGAAAACGGCTTGACGACGTAATCATTGGCACCGAGTTCCAAACCCAGAATGCGGTCGCTTTCCGAGGCGCGGGCGGTGAGGAAAATGACCGGGATATGGGCCAGGTCGGAGCTGGAACGAATGCCGCGGCAGATCTCGATGCCATCGGAATCGGGCAGCATGATGTCGAGAATCAGCAGGTCGGGGCGCTCGCGGCGGCAGAATTCAAGCGCTCCTTTCCCGGTGGGAGAGCCGGCGAAGCGAAAGCCTTCCTTTTCCAGGTTGTATTTCAACAGCGCGAACAGGTCAGAGTCGTCCTCGATCAGGGCAACCGTTTTCATGTTCACCTCGTCCCGAAGATAACCTGCTGATTGTTACAAATCAATTACGAATGAGTGAATTGTCAATAAACTTATGCAGGTCTAGTACTTAGTGGGTCATGGCATAGACCACGTAGTTGACGCCGATGCGGAGGCCGAGGTCGGAGAAGTGGGCGGGGTATTCGGGGTTATCGGCGTGCTCCCAGGAATCGCCCAGATCCATGTTGTGGCAGATGGCGACCATGACGCGGCCCTTGTCGTCATAAATGCCGCGCCAGCGGGGGACGTAGCCATCGTGCTCGAAGGTCTGTCCGGTGTGGACAAACTGTTCACCGGGAACCTGATAGCGCTCCTGAAGATCGTAGATGGTGTGGAAAATGGGCGCGTCGTTGTCCAGGTCGACGATGGGGCGGTCCGGAAAGATCTTCTGCATTTTGGCGTTGAAGACTTCCCATTCGCGGGTACCGTGGAAGTCGTCGCACATGAAGAAGCCGCCGCGGAGCAGAAATTCGCGCATTTTCGCGACCTGGTCGTCGGTGAGGTTCCAGTACCCGACTTCGACGCCGTAGAGAAACGGGAAGTAATAGATCTCATCGCCGTCGTCCGGATTGATGCATTGCTCAACGGAGCGGACCTGGATACGCGTGAGGCGGCGGATGGCGGCCGAGAGGTGACGGTCGGAGCGAGGGTAGTCCATGGTCCAGTTAGCGGCGCCATGCTGCCAATCCTGATTGCCGCGCGGGCCTTGCACCCGGATGGCGGGATACATCAGGCGCGCGAAGGTCCACTCGCCTGGCACCTGGTAGTCGGGAGGAATGGGGAAGCGTTCGTATTCGATGCCCGGATATTCGACCCAGGGGCGGGGATGCTGAAAGGCGTACACCACACCCAGGAGAGAGACGGCCACCGCGACGGCAACCAGAATATTTCTCAAACGCATGGGCCCGAAACCGCTCCGGATTTCAGGATAGCATGCGCTTGCTGCGCGCCAGAGGGCAGCGATGTCCCACACGCGAACACTTCACATTACCCGTGATCAACGCAAGCCACTGTTTCTAGATAACTTACAATTGGTAGCCGATCTGCTTCAGCCGTTGCCATGGATTTGAAGTCTGCGTTGCGATCGTTGTGGAAGAACCCTGGTTTCACGCTGATGGCGGTTGCTGTCATGGCGCTGGGGATCGGCGCGAACACGGCAGTTTTCAGCGTAGTGAACGCAGTGTTGCTGAAGCCGCTGGCGTATCACGAGCCGGACCGGATCGTGACAGTCTCGAGCATGTGGAAGGGGAATGTGGGCCGCGGGCTGGTTTCGGGGCCGGATTTTCATGACTGGCACGACCAGAACACGGCGTTCTCGGCGATGGCGTACTACGAGCGCGACGACGCCTCGGTGGTGGTCGGACGGGTGGCGGAGTACGTTCCTGTGGCGGTGGTGACACCGGAGTTTCTGGGGGTGTTTGCCGTTCAGCCGATGCTGGGCCGGTTCTTCAATGGCGACGAAGAAAAGCCAGGCAGTGGCGCGGCGGTGGTGATCAGCGCATCGTTCTGGCGGAGCCACTTTGGCGGCAACGCGGGCGTGCTGGGGCAGAGCCTGCGCATGTTCGATAAGAACCTGACGATTGTGGGTGTTTTGCCGGCCGGGTTCCATTTTCCGGATCAGACGGATGTCTGGTTTCCGGCGAACACGATCTTTGGGGAGAATCCGTATCGCAGCGGGCACAACTACCTGGTTGTGGGCCGGCTGAAACCGGACGCGAGTTTGGAGCAGGCGCAAGCGCAGATGGCGGCCATCGGGGCACGTCTGGAGAAGCAATATCCGCACTCGAATCGAGATGAGAGTGTCGCTGTGGCACGGCTGCGCGACAGCATGGTGCGGGATGTGAGGCGGACGCTGTGGCTGCTGCTGGGCACGGTAGGTCTGGTGCTGCTGATCGCCTGCGCGAACGTGGCGAATCTGCTACTGGCAAAGGCGACGGTGCGGACGCGGGAGATCGCGATTCGCGCGGCCGTGGGTGCGAGCCGGGGCAGGATCGTGCGGCAATTGACGACCGAGAGCCTGGTGATGGCGCTGGCGGCGGGCGCGGTGGGGCTGGTGCTGGCAGCGTGGGGAGCGGATGCGCTGGTCGCGCTGGCGCCGGCGGACGTGCCGCGGCTGGCCGAGACGCATATCGACACCGGCGTGCTGGCGTTCACGTTCGGCCTTTCGGTATTGGCGAGCCTGCTGTTTGGCCTCGCGCCGGCATGGCAGCTTGCGCGGACGGATATCAACGAAGCATTGAAGCAGGGCGCATCGCGCGCGGTGGCGGGTGGCAGGGCAGGGAGAATGCGCCGGGCGCTGGTGGTTGGGGAGATCGCGCTGGCCGTGGTGCTGCTGAGCGGGGCGGGGCTGCTGATGAGGAGCTTCGCCGCCCTTCACAATGTCCTATTGGGATTTCGTCCGGAGAAAGTGCTGGTGATGGAAACGAGCGTTCCGGCATCGGAGGATGTCGCGAGCGCGCGGCGGGCCCAGCGCTTCTATCAAACACTATCCGGCGAGATCGCGGCGGTTCCAGGCGTGTCGGCGGTTGGCGCGACACGGATTCTTCCCGGACAGATCGGCTCCAACGGCGCCTACTTCATCGACAATCCGCCAGTACCCCCGAATTTCCAGGGCCCGCAGGCTGTGTACTCAGTGGTCATGCCGGGAACGTTCTCTGCGCTGGGCATTCCTCTGAAACAGGGCCGCGACTTCAGCGCGGCCGATCAGTACGACGCTCCCTTCACGGCGGTCATCAATGAAGCATTGGCGCGGAAATCGTTCGCGGGCCAGGATCCGATCGGGCGGGTGATTTACTGCGGCATGGATTCGGACAAAGGGATGAAGATTGTGGGCGTGGTGGGGGACATTCGACAGTGGGGGCCGGCCGTCGCTCCACAGCCGGAGATCTACATGCCGAACGAACAGCACCCGAGGACGGCAACCGGCATGAACGTGCTGGTGCGCACCGCCATGGAACCGGGGGCGCTGATGGAGACGCTTCGGCGGACGGTGCGCGAACTTTCTCCGGATGTGCCAGTGAAGTTCACAACGATGGAAGCCTCGCTCGCGGAGAATACGGCGGCGCCGCGCTTCCGGACATTGCTACTGGGAATCTTCGCCGGGCTGGCCGTGATTCTGGCGATGGCCGGCGTTTACGGCGTGATGGCGTATACGGTAGGGCAGCGCGGAAATGAAATCGGCTTGCGCATGGCGCTGGGAGCGGATACGGGTGACGTGCTGCGCCTGGTTCTGCGGCAGGGGCTCATGCTCGCCGCGGCGGGGGTGGTGATCGGCCTGGCGGGCGCGATGGCGGCGTCGCGGCTGCTGGAGAGCATGTTGTTCGAGGTGAAACCGAACGATCCTGCGACCTATGCGGGAGTGACGGTGTTGCTGGGAGTTGCGGCGCTGGCGGCGAACTACATCCCGGCGCGGCGCGCGGCGCGGATTGACCCGTTGGTGGCGCTGCGGGAGGAGTGACTCACTTCCATTCCCACAACTTGGAAGCTACATTGTCTTGGGCGTCGGTGCTGTGCTCGAAGACACCCGCGACGCCGGCGAGTTTCGCCAGTTTGCCAGTGGCAGTCAAGAAATGAATCGCTCCCCGATAGCTGACGCCTCCCCCCGGAATGAGCCTGCCTGACCCCTGACCCTTCCATGTCGCCATGCCATCGCCGGTCATGTATACGCCCTGGCCCTCTCCAAAAAGAGACCCGCCCGGCTGCACCTCCGACGTATACGTGGCG
>JASHOO010000497.1 GCA_030041035.1 Bryobacteraceae bacterium
GGCATTCTGCTCAATCCGGGCACTTACGACCTGCACATTGTGTCACCGATCTTCGGCGACATCCGCCAGAAAATCACCATCGAGGCCAACAAGGTGACGGTGGTACCGCTGGTCAAGAAAGAAAGCTAGGAATTGTCATCGGCGACTGTCATCACACCCTTCGCAGCGTACTACTGAAGAACCGCAGTAACTGCGATAAAATGGGCCGCCGGGGACATCTTCGTGGAACCAAAACCTGCCAGACGGCAATTCGTGAAGGCGGCCGCTGCCGCTATTGCTACCGCACAGTTTCCCATTCTCGGGGCGAATGATCGGGTCAATGTGGGGATCGTCGGCCTGGGCGGCCGCGGCACAGACCACATCCATTCCTACGCGTCGCTCGACGCCGACGCGCGTATCGCAGCGCTATGCGACGTCAACCAGAGCGCACGTGAGCGCGCCACAGCCCTGGTGCGGAAGCTCAAGGGTTATGACGCCAAAGAATACACCGACATGCGGGAGCTGTTCGCTTCCAAGGAGGTCGACGCTGTTTCTCTTCCGCTTCCTAATCACTGGCACGCGCTCGCCACAATTTGGGCATGCCAGGCAGGCAAAGATGTTTACGTAGAGAAGCCGGCGTGCCACAACATTTTCGAAGGACAACAGATGATTGCGGCGGCGCGCAAGTACAAGCGAATGGTGCAGGTAGGTTCCCAAAGCCGGTCCATTCCGCACGTGATGCGCGCCATGGAGATGCTGCAGCAGGGCGCCATCGGTCAGGTTTATCATGCTCGCGGGTTATGCTTCCGGCGGCGTTTCTCGATTGGCCATACGCCCGATGAACCGGTTCCGGCCGGCCTGGACTGGAATCTGTTTCTCGGCCCGGCGCAATGGAAGCCTTACAGCAAAAACAAGTTTGCATACAATTGGCACTGGTTCTGGGACACGGGCAACGGCGATATCGGCAATCAGGGCGTGCACCAGATGGATATCTGTGCCTGGGGATTGGGCCGGACGGGCTGGCCCGAATCCGTGACTTCCGCCGGTGGCAAGTTCGTCTGGGAGGACGACCAGCAGACGCCGAACACCCAGCAGGCTTCACTCAATTTCGGCGACGCGCAAATCACGTTCGACGTGCGCAACTTACCGACGCCGCCGGAGGGCCTGGCCGCGATGCATGGTCCAAACTATGTCGGCAACATTTTCTTCGGCGACAGTGGTTTTCTCACGCTGGACAATGGATTTCAGGTTTACAAGAGCACGGCCGGCAATATCAGCGGTGAAGCTGCTCGTGGTTCGGAAGCGGGAAATGCCGAGAAATACGAAAAAATCGCCGACGAGAAACCGGTGGAACGGGTCGATACGACCGCGCTGCACATGAAGAACTTCCTCGACGCCGTGCGCGCCCGGGATTATAAAGTACTCCATGCAGACGTCGAGATTGGCGTCCGTTCCGCGGCATTCTGCCATCTGGCGAATATCAGTTATCGCGTGGGGCACGCTTTACGCATGGCGCAATCCAGCGGCCGTTTCCTCGCCGACGACGAAGCCAATGCACTGCTGACCCGGAACTACCGGGAGCCATTCGTGGTTTCCCGGGAATCGTGACGGGCGCAGAGAGCCGGGCTCGCGCCGCTTTTCGTTATTCCAATTTCCGCTTTTACACGACGGCCCGCTTTCTGACGACCACGTCGTCGGAAATGCAGGCAGTGGGCGTCGCCTGGCAGGTTTACGCGCTCACGCATCGACCGCTGGATCTCGGTCTGATCGGTCTGGCCCAGTTCGTGCCTGGAATCTTTCTGTTCCTTGTGGCGGGCCATACTGCGGATCGCGTAGCGAGGCAACGGATCCTGCAATTCTGCTACGCAGGGTTCTCGTTGTGTTCTATCCTGCTCGTGGCTGTTACTGCGCGCGTTCTCGCTTCCATGGCTCCGGTCTACCTGGTGCTGCTCTTCAACGGGGTGGTTCGCGCCTTCAACGGGCCGGCGAGCCAGGCGTTCCTGCCGTTGATCGTGCCGGAAGAGGACTTTCCCAACGCCGTGGCCTGGAGCTCATCCACTTTCCAGGCAGCCACAATCTTCGGGCCGATCGCGGGCGGCCTTATCTATGCCTGGACCGGAAGCGCGATCCCGGTATACGGCTGCGCCGCCTTTGCCTATCTGCTGGCTTTAGCAGCGATGTCCGCGATCCGCATCCAACAAGCGGAGCGGCCGCGCAGTGTTTCCGCGGGCGCTCTACTGAGCGGGCTGAAATACATCCGCCGCAACAAGCTGATTCTGGCGGCCATCTCACTCGATCTCTTCGCGGTGTTACTGGGCGGAGCGGTGGCGCTTTTGCCGGTTTACGCGCGCGAAATCCTGAAGGTTGGCGCTTCCGGACTCGGGCTTCTACGCACCGCGCCGGGCGCAGGGGCCGTGATTACCGCGATCATTGTGGCTCACTGGCCGCTGCGCCGAAAAGCCGGCGCCGCCATGCTCTGGTGCGTTCTCGGGTTCGGAGTGGCGACGGTGGTCTTCGGACTTTCTCGCAACATGGCGCTTTCGCTCGCAGCATTGGTGATGGCCGGTTCGTTCGACATGGTCAGCGTCATCGTGCGCAGCACCATGATCCAACTTGGAACACCCGACGAGATGCGCGGCCGTGTCAGCGCCGTGAACATGGTTTTCATCGGTGCATCGAACGAGGTGGGGCAGTTCGAATCGGGCATTACGGCGCAATGGTTCGGCACCGTGCCCGCCGTGGTGCTCGGCGGAGTTTGCACCATGGCCGTCGTGGCCCTATGGGCAACAATGTTTCCCGAGCTGCGCCAGGTGGACGAGCCGGCGCCTTTAGTGGCACCGGACTAAGCGGCGAACCTACTCGACGATGGTCACTTTCGTGATGACTTGAAATTTACCGGGCTCCCGGTTCGCATGCGCGGCCAAGGCAAGAGACAGCATCTGGACCGGCAGAATTTCCAGAACGGGAGTTGCCAGGCTCCAGGGACCTGGCAGCCGGTAGGGCGATGTTTCCGCGTCCGAACCAACGAGAGCGGCTCGGCCGCGGGCTTTTCGAATATCGCGGGCCAGGCCCTTGTTCAGGGATGCCACCGCAGGTTCCCCTTCGAACACCAACACGCACACGCCCGGGCCGACAATCTCAATCGGCCCATGCCGGAAGCCCGCGCTGCTCATGCCCTCGGCGTGGAACTTTGCGGACTCTTTGAGGATGAGCGCGCCGGTCCCCACAGCGGCCAGCGATTCCCCGCGTCCGACCAGAAAAAGATGCTTCACGTCGTTCATTTC
>JASHOO010000498.1 GCA_030041035.1 Bryobacteraceae bacterium
TCCACGGTCCATTACGCAGCAGCGACGCAAAGTCCTGACGCGGGGAGGACTTTTGTGCGGGATCCGGCTGAATGCGCTCTCTGGTCGTCAGAAATGTAATGAAGAATAAGACTACGCAAACTATGGCCCATAGGGACATGGTCATCTGCCAGCCTTTGGCGCGGTCCTCTCCCCCGAACTTGGCAACTAGCGGCAACGTTAAACCGCCGACGATCATCTGGGCGATCATGGCGGCGACGAACCGGTACGAAGAAAGCGTCGTGCGCTCATTGACGTCGCCGGTCATCACGCCCGTCATGGCTGAGTAGGGGGTGTTATTCGCCGAATAGAGCGTCATGAGCAGAACGTTCGTGCAGCAGGCCCAAAGGACGTTGCCGGTCATGCCCAGACCGGGGTTGGTGTAGGCGAGAACCATGGCGATGCCCCACGGCAGCGCTGTCCAGAAAACCCAAGGGCGGAACTTGCCCCACCTGGTAGTCGTGCGGTCGGACCACACTCCGACCATGGGGTCGAAAAACGCATCCCACAGGCGTCCGACCAGCAGGAGGCTGCCGGCCGAAGCCGCAGCAATTCCCATCGTGTCGGTATAGAAATTGAGCTGGAACAGAATCATCGTTTGGAAGACGAAGTTCGCCGCACCGTCACCGAGACTATAGCCGGCCTTTTCAATGAACTTGAGTTTTTGCGGCTGTGGTGACATGCGCGTTCCTATCAACGCACGATGAGAACTACGGTCTCGAGATCGGTATCGCGCGATGAGCTGCCGACCATGATTTCGAATTCGCCCGGTTCGACGGCGCGCTTCATGCGAATGTCATAAAACGCCAGTAGCTCCGGGGTGATGGCAAACTCTACGGGCAGCGTTTCACCCGGTTCGAGGAAAACTCTTCGGAATCCTTTCAGCTCCTTCACCGGCCGCGTCACGGAACTGAATCGGTCGCGGATATACATCTGCACAACCTCGCTGCCTGCGCGCGCGCCCGTGTTGGTTACATCCGCCCTCACTCGGGTGGTGCCGTCGCGGGGGATGGATTTCTTTGCCAGCCGGACGCCGCGGATGGCGAAGGCGGTGTAACTCAGGCCGTAGCCGAACGCGTAAAGCGGAGAAACATCGTCGAACAGGTACCCACGGCGCGCCATCGGTTTGTAGTTATAAAACGCCGGCAGATGGCCTGCGGAACGAGGAACGGTGATCGGCAGTTTGCCGCCCGGATTGAAATCGCCGAACAGCACGTCCGCCACGGCCCGGCCGGTCTCCTGACCCAAATACCAACACTCAAAAATCGCCGGCACCGCCCGCTCGAGTGCCTGGATCGCGAGCGGCCGGCCGTTGAACAGCAATGCCACGATCGGCTTGCCCGTCGCCGCGATCGCATTCACCAGCTCCTCCTGCAGCCCGATCAGGTTCAAACTGGCCCTGTCGCCCAAGTGGGAGAATGACCACGCTTCGCGCGAAGTCAGCTCGTTCCCGCCCAGCGCGAGCACAACCACGTCTGCCTGCCTGGCGACCTTGACCGCTTCGTCGATCTGACGCCGGTCTTGTTCAGGATCGCTCGCCATTACAGAGTCCGCATACCACGAGCCATCCGCCGTAATTTTGCAGCCTTCGCTGTACAGCACCTCAACTTGATTGCCAACCTTCTGCCGAATGCCTTCGAGCACCGTTACGTTGTGTTTGGGCACGCTGCTGTAACCGCCCAGCAGCACCCGATGAGCATTGGGGCCGATGACCGCGATGGACTTGAGTCTGCGCGGGTCGAGCGGGGCCAGGCCACCGTCGTTCTTTAAGAGCGTGATCGTCTCGCGCGCAGCACGTAAAGCCAGCTCGCGATGGGCGTCGCAACCGACAACCCTTTCCGCCTGGTCCGGATCCACGTAGGGATCGTCGAACAACCCCATGCGGAATTTCCACAAAAGCATGGGCGCTACCAGTTCGTCCAGTTGCGATTCCTTCAGGACCTTCCGATGCACGAGTTCGCAGAGGTGGGTGTAGCAATCCGGCTCCGGAAGTTCAATATTTACGCCCGCGGCTACCGCCAGCGCGCATGCTTCCTTCCTGTCTTTGGCGACCGCGTGCCCACGCACTTCAGGGCGGTGGTGCAGTTCCGTAATGGCGTAGTAATCGGATACGACGAAGCCGTTGAAACCCCACTCTCCGCGCAGAACGTCGCGCAACAACCACCGATTGGCTTGCGCCGGCACGCCGTCGATCTCGTGATAGGCCGCCATCACGCTGATGGCTCCGGCTTCCTTTATCGCCGTCCAGAAGGGATATAGGAAAACCTCGCGAAAGACACGCTCTGAAATGTTGACGGGTGCACAATTAGTTCCGGACTCCGGCTGGCCGTGCCCAGCGAAATGCTTCAGCGTGGCCATCACGCGGGTTTTGTCGCGAAACGTTCGGTCGCCCTGAAAACCGCGAACAGCGGCAATCCCCATGCGGGAAACCAAATACGGATCTTCCCCATACGTCTCTTCGACTCGCCCCCAGCGGGGATCGCGGGCAACGTCGACTACTGGGGTCAACGCCTGGTGCGTGCCACGGACGCGTGCTTCGAGCGCCGTCATGGTGAACAGAGATTCCACCAGCTCGGGATCGAACGTGGCTCCCAAACCGATTGGTTGAGGGAAGCTGGTGGCACCGATGGCCGCGTGCCCGTGCAAGCACTCCTCGTGAAAGATCACCGGGATTCCCAGTCTGGAGTTCTCGATAAAGAACTTCTGAATGGCGTTGGTCAGTTCCGCCGTTCCGCGCGCGTCCTTGCCTTTCCCCGCGTCGCTGGGACGACCGACTTGCCCGATGCCTTGTCCGTGCCCGAAAGCTTCCTTCGCCTTCCGCGGGTCAAAATCGCCTTTCGCATCCACCAGGGTTTCGGCCTTCCCTCGCCAGATGCACACCATCTGCGCGGCTTTCTCTTCCAGGGTCATGCGCGACAGAAGATCTTTAACGCGCTTAGCAGCGGCCAGCGATGCATCCCGATACGGGGGCTTCCGGCCCGTGCCTTTTCGATACTTTGCGGCAACTCGAGCACTCTTCATGAGTTTTTTAAAGGTTAAGAACGGTGTCGCATGTGATCAGGGTATTACGGCATGATACCGCTCTCGGCTCCCGGCGAATTTGCTCAGGGATTAAAGTAAGGATCGTTCATCATGCGGATGAACGCCCGTTCCGATTCGGGAGACGAGCTGATGCGCCAATCGCATTCCTTGTTGATGTCGAACCAGACGACGCCCTTAATGAGCGGAAACCTCCTGCGCAACGTGGGAATGATCTCGTCAATCCACTTCGCCTTGTCGCCGCCGGTCGGACAAGAGGCCATTTCTCCAATCAGGATGGGTTTTTTCTTCGCCGCCAGCAGCGGATAGATATTCTGGAACACCTGCTCAATGCTCTGCCATCCGGTGTTGTTCCTGGTGCCCCAGTTGTACCCATCCACTCCGGTCCAGTCGACGTATGAGTCGCCCGGGTAATAGTCCATCGTGGTCGCATTGCCTCCATGAGTGTCCGTGACATTCGGGCACCAGGCCCAGACCACGTTGGTTGCACCGGCAGCAACGAAGAGGTCGTGAATGTGCCGGTAAGCCGCGACGTACAGTGGGGCATTGTTGCCGCTCCAGGCCTCGTCGCCGTTCATCTCGGCGGCGAAGTCGAGAAAGAACTTCTTCCCGAGCCCTTTGGCCCCGTTGGCGCGCGCCCGGACCGTTGCATCCAGGCTCCCGTCAGCGATCCTGGCAAAATCGATTTTGGAGGGCTCCCAATTCACAAGAGGAATACGGCCGGCCTCGAGGTCTGCCTTGGTGGTGTTGCCGGCCCAATCGTCCGCCCACGAGTAATACGTGAGATGAATGCGGGGTTGCCGTCCTAGCTTCGCACTCGTCTGGGCCACGCTTCCCGCGCCGTAGAACAGTCCGAGCCATGCACCCGATGCAGGTTCGAGAATGGACGATTTGGTGGCACTTGCAAGGCTGCTCAAACATCCACTGGACACCCAAATTGCGGTGCTAACCAGGGCGGCTTTACTGATCATTTTTCTCATGGTTGTGCCTGACTACGGACAATTGCTAGTCTCCCGTCTCTAAAGTTTCTTTATATTTGTTGACCTTTCGAATGATCTTGCTGGCGCTGGCGACCCAATGAAACGGTTGTGGATCCTGGTTGTACTGTCGAACGTAATCCCTGATTGCCTGGATCAAATCCCGGACGCTGCGGAATGTTCCGCGGCGAATGCGTTTTCGCGTGATTTCGGCAAACCAGCGTT
>JASHOO010000499.1 GCA_030041035.1 Bryobacteraceae bacterium
CCAAGGCCAAAAGGCTCCCTGCAAGTGCCAGCGACAGTAAACACAATCCGATCAGTCGCGACCGCATAAATCGCTCACTGGATGGTCGATTCGACGTAGTTCCTCTGCACAGCTTGGTACAAAGAGGCTCCAAATTGCTCCCAAACCCAATTACGGAAGTCGTCCGTTGTCCGGATTCGTTGGCACGCCACAGAGCCGGAAAAAACAGCCGGCTGACGATGAATTCTGATGGGTTAGAGACGAAACGTGCGACAGCGCCAAAGCCAACCATCTGCAAATCGTATCACAGATTTCAAATTCGTGTTACTTGCGTGAGAATCGATACCAGAGTCGAGGTGCGCCAGTGGCGAAAACTCAGCGACATCGCATCTATGCTTACTGGCACTGATCGGTAACGGGAAGTCGGCATGGCAACTCTGATAAACGCCAACACGCCGCCGACCGGATCAACTGTGCCTTGCGTGTTACCCGTTCCTTGATCCCTTTTTGGCCCAACCGGTTTAGCTCTTCCCGAACCAGCGCCAGGGCCGGCTGCTCGAAGAACTCCGGGATCCGTTCGCCTGCGCTGGTCCACAGATCACGCGAATTTGGGCGGGAAGTAAACACCGGGATATCGCCGCGCAGATCCCTCAGTTCCGCCGGGATGAGCCGGGTCAGGTGAGTCTGCTGCGCGGCGCCCAGCCATAGACGGTCCAGCACCTGATCCCGGTCGATGGCATTTCTTAGTAGATCCGGGTGCGGGCAATTACTGAGCAATACGCCGTATATGGCGGTGCCGCGCGCGACAAACCGCACCTCGACCTCGCCGAAGCGGTCCAGTATTCCCCCCGCCGCCAGCAGCTCGTCGCGGTGCTCTTCGATCAACCGGTATACCCATCGGAACCCTGTAACAAAGGCTTCGGAATAGTCGCCCGCGGCGACATCCTGGGCCTCCAGCCTCGGACGATTCCCCGCCACCTCCATCGGCGCCGTTTTATTGTCGTCCAGCCGCATCTCGTCCGTTCCCACGTTCTCCCAGGTTCCGCCTCTGCCTACTCCGAAATGTTGACCGCTGTTGCCGCCGAATCCGCTCATGTCGACGCCCTCGTATGTCTCGGAACCGTCGATCCGTTGGGGAAGCAATAGCACCCGCATGACAGATAACTGGAAAGCATTCGTTGCGGGATCGTCCTTCTCCTCAACCAGAGAACCGTGAAACAGGGTTTCGAGATCCACCGGCACAGGAAATTCCGCGGCCGCGAGCAAATTCCCAAAATGCATGTCCCTGGCTCTCGTGACGTAGAAAACCGCCAGATACCCGCCGAGCCTCTGATAGAACCGTTCCACCTCGCCGTGGCTGGAGCAAGGCTGGTGAACCACAAACTCGGACCACCCGTAGCAGCCTCGGTCGATTATTTTAAGAATGCGAAACGGAGTCTCGAAGCTGGCCCGGTTGACCCATTCGAGGAACTCCCCGAAATGGATGTCCACGGACTGGCTGTGTGGCTTGTAGACAAGTTTGAAGCCAGTGGAGAACTCGAGAATCGCCACCGCGCGGCCGCGGCGATGAGTGTCGCCGGCTCCCGCTGTAATGGATGCAAGGCGGCCCGGCTCCGCGTCCGCAGCCAGGACCGCGCGAATCAGATCCCAATCCTTCGACAACCTCTCCAGCAGCTCCAAACTGGAATCCACCCAGTCCCCGGTCGCGATGTAAAGCCACCGCAGCAAGACCGGATACTCCCGTGCGATCGACAACTGCACGTCCATCTGCCGGAGGCGGTCACAAAAGCTGTGGAACCGCTCTTCCGGAGTTTCACCCTTAAGCACTCCTTGCAGGCGCGCGACGTTCAACTCGAGCGCCATCACCCTGTCCAACATCCCTTTGAGCGTCTTGTACAGGTGCGGTAGAACCAATCGCTCCGCCGTCACCGGATCGAACGGAACACCCTCGGCCGGAAGCCGGGCCGCTCCCAGTCGAAACCGGCGCAGCCCGTCCTGAACCAGCGGGTGGGCGATCCACAGGAACCCTTTTGTTCCTTCCTCGGCGTAGCGCACAAACTCCGGATCATCGTCAAGGGTGCGCGGCGTGAGGTAGAGCCGCTCCAGCTCCCGGACCCAATCGGGCGGTGACCTGATCAGCTCGCAGTAGACTTCTGTCGACAGCCCGAGTATCGCCAGCAGGTCTTCCTCGGTCAGGCCGTCCAGTTGAAGGCGTTTTTTAAAGTAATCATCGGCGGGGAATGGCCTTTGCGATTTCCAGTGGTACAGGGCAGCGGCCGCGCGGCTGGCGTCGGGTTTCGATGCGGGGCGGACTTCCCCGGCCTGCCGGAGAAACGACGCGCGCTCGGCCAGTGTCAGCGCGGAGTAGAGATGTTCGGTCAGCCCGATTGCCGGAGTGAAATTCTCTTGTACCATACAGCGAGCCAGCCTTGAGACCAGATTTTCGTGCGTCCGTGTCCAGTGGAGCAGTCTACCACCCGGCCGCGCAGCCCCCCAGGACAGCCGGCGTCGGCGTCGAACATCAGATGAGTGCAGATGCGGGTGCTTTGGGCAACTTCGCGATTTTAGTTGAGTAACGCACTACTGTCGATGTATTGATGGGTTCCGGCCAGTTGAGTATGCATGTGTCGGGTAGGACAGCGCATGCAGATCCAGACAAAGTTCCTCTGGCTTTCAACTCCGGCAGAATGCGCGCAACGTCTTCAGCGGAGCTGCTTTCTCATTCGGGTTGACACGGCGGCGTATCCCATTTTGGAGTACAGACCGGCTGCAATCGAATTGTGCGTGAAGATGTTCAGCGAGACCAATGCAATCTTCATCTGGCGGAGTTCCTGCTCCATTGCCGCATCAAAGTTAGTCCCGATAAGGAACAACTTGTCGGCTTCGATCCGGTAATCCGCCGCACGTCGCTTTGCCGTGCCCATCTCGGATAGCGGAGCATGCCTCCGGTTGTCGCACATTGTCGGTAGCTATTCCGGCTCCGTCCCGTAGACTTCGGGATGGGTTCACTGACAACGATTCGACTACACTTGATTATTGAAAGTGCGCGAGGTGGTATTGCCGAGAAAGAACAAGCGGATCCCAAAACGAACCTTCGAAGCTGACATCAGTCCAGGTCTCCGAGAGCACATCACCCAGGCGGCTCAGAAGATTCGCGGGGCCTACAAAGCCGAGCTTGCGGACGTACTGAAGGCCGACCGCGCAGGCCGATTGTTCAGGAGCATCATTCGCCCGGACGGGAAATTGGTGGGCTCACTCAAAGAAGCGTCCGGCGGTTCTGGCGAGGGGGTGGGAGCCCTCGCCGGCGAGTTTGGTGGCTTGCTGAGCGAGGCAATTCGTACAGGAACGGGCCTGTTGGAGGGTACACTGACAATTTTGACTCAGGCGTGGATGTCCACGGTGTTGGGTTCGGCCGCCGAACCCAACCTCAGAATGTCATCCCCCGTAGGGCCAGTTCCAGGAGAGACATCGCAACCGCAGCCCGCAGCGGCATCGCAATCGCCCAGCACGACTGTTGACACCTCGATCCCCGCCGGCCAAGCCCCCGAGATGTCGGCTGCTAGCCCCGACGAAGTGATGCTTCGCGGGGTTCTCAGGCAGTTCATGCCCATGCTGTTGACCACTCTGAGCCAAGGTGGCGACGGCTACGGACTCGCAAAAACTGTCATCACACTGTTCGGACGTCCCACTTACGACCAGGCATCCGGACTCGGCAAGGACAAAATCGTGCAACTCGTCAAGGCGGAACCGGACCTGTGGGCTCAAGTCGCACCGATCGAAGCCAAATTCCGTAGATTCCTCGATGAATTTACGGGTTACGACGCGTGGATTGCAGAACAAGGAGCGCTAGGCCAAGAAGCCACCCTCACGCCGCGGACGAAAAAAGTGTCAAGTATCTTCGATTAGTCGTAAGGCGTCCGCTGTGAAGTATTATCGGCGTCTATTCTGTCGCGAGCCGTGCCCTCACCTTTCCGTTTGCGGCCCGTTCACCGCATAAATAGATGCTCTCGAACGACCATGCGCCGATGCGCCACCGACGCATTAGCGGGGTCTCGAAGCGGGATGTCAAACAGTTGCGACCCCGATTGAATCATGGACTAGAATGCGACTTCCTGGGCGTTGCTCACTCTAACAGATTTCTCGCCAAGAATCGAAAATCGGGCTCGGCCGCCGCAGTGGTCCGTGACCGACTGCGGTCAGCGCAATTTGAGCGCGCTGCATCTCTGGGACGCTGAAGCGACGCACTCTTT
>JASHOO010000500.1 GCA_030041035.1 Bryobacteraceae bacterium
TCGTTCGGCAACGTGCGCGCAACGTTCGCCATCAATCGCCGGCAATATACGCCGAAGGGAGTGATTATCGGCGAGAATCCGCAAGGGCCGACGGACCCCGACGTTCCGGTTCTGAAAATTACGGGAGCCGACGGCAAGCTGCGCGCGGTGCTGTTCGGCTACGCGTGTCACAACACGACGCTCACAGGCGAGTTCTACCGCATCAGCGGCGATTACGCCGGCTTCGCGCAAATTGCAATCGAGGAAGCCAGCCCGGGAGCGACGGCGATGTTCATGATGCTGTGCGGCGCTGATCAGAACCCGCATCCACGCAGCACGCTGGAACTGGCGCAGCAGCACGGCAAGGAGCTGGCAGCGGAGGTCGAGCGCGTGCTGGGCGGGAAGCTGACGCGGGTGCGAGGGCCGGTGCGGGACGCTTTTCAAACCGTGGAACTCGGATTTGCGCCGCAATCGCGCGAAGGCTTCGAAGCGCGGCTGAATGACACGAACGTCTGGCGCGTGCGACACGCAAAGGCCATGCTGCGTTTATACGATGAGGGGAATCCGATTCGCCGGTATCCGTACCCGGTGCAGGCGATCCAATTCGGCAAGGACCTGACGCTGGTGGCACTGGGCGGCGAAGTGGTGGTCGATTACGATCTGCGCATCAAGCGTGAATATGGATCGAAAGGGATCATGGTGGCGGGTTACTCGAACGACGTGATGTCGTACATACCCTCGCTGCGCGTGTTGAAAGAGGGCGGGTACGAGGCGGATACGAGCATGATCTATTACGGCCTGCCAGGGCCCTACGATGAGCAGGTGGAAGACCACATCATGAGCACGGTGGCTCAGGTGATGAAGCGAGTGGGCCGGCCGGTGGTGCAGGGCAGCGCGCAGTAGACTGAAAGCATGCGGTTGCTGGCGGTACTGTTACTTCCCATCGTGTCGTACGCAGCGACGGGCAGCATGGAAGCGGAGCGCGGCGTGCGGGAGATGGAGCTCGACCGGGCCGAGTGCTACCGCGTGCATGATCTCCAAATCAACAAAGACGATGTTCATGTGTACTTCACCGACGGTTATCTGATCTTCGCCAAGCCGGTTGAGGGCGCGCGCATGGCGGCGGTGTTCAGCGCGGACGTGGAGGCGGGGGACGGCGAGGTGCTGGTGCTTCCGCCGGACCGGAGCGAGCGGCGGTCGCTGGTGATGTACACGGGCAGCCCGAATCTTGACGAGCATATCACCCAAGCGGTACTGCTATTCGGCAACGACACCTACGACGATCTCAAGCGGCAGATTACGGCCAACGAATTTGACCGGCCGCAGCCGGAGATGGGAGCGATGATGGCGGACGAGTGGACGACGGTGGTACGCAATCTCGCTTCGAGCTTCGAGGCGCGCCTGCTGCTCGATCTGCTTTCCCGGCAGCAGGGGCGGCAGAACTGTTTTGTCGCCGCGGTTCGCGGCAAGCATCTGGGCAATTTCGACTTGATGTATGAGCCGCAAACGGAGGAGCAGGTCATCGTCGGGAGAGTCGCATCGCGGAATAACATGACCTACTTTGATGTGTGGACGAGCTTCGAAGCGGGACCGTACCGCAATGGCCGCCGTCCTCTGCCGGAGCAGGAGCTGACGTTGAAGGATTACCGAATCGATGCGACGGTCGAGCCGGATCTGCAACTGCGTGTGGTTACGAAGGTGAAGCTCACGATGACCCACGGCGGCGAATGCGTGCTGCCGTTCTACATCGCGCCGGCAATGCAAGTTTCGGCGGTAACGATTGACGGGCGGGCGGCGGAGGTACTTCAGCCGGAGTCGCTGCGCTCGAACCTGATGCGCAATGACGGCAACGAGTTATTTCTGGTGGTGGCGGAGCATCCGCTGGAAGCCGGGCGTGACTACGAACTGGAATTTCACCATCAAGGCAGGGTGGTGATCGATGCGGGCAATCACGTTTATTTCGTCGGCCCGCGTGGAAGCTGGTATCCGAACTGTGAAACGGAATTCACCCGCTTTGATCTGACCTTTCGATATCCCAAAGAACTTGGTCTGGTGACGCCGGGTGAAGTGGTGTCGGACACCACTGAGGGTGAGCACCGGATTACGCGTCGCGTGACGCAGGCGCCCATTCGCTTCGCCGGGTTCAATCTGGGGATCTATCAGCGCACACAAATCGAACGCGATGGATTCACGATAGAGGTGTGCGCCAATCGGGCCGTAGAGTCGGCCCTTCAACCCAAATTGCAAAAACCGGCGACCCACAACGAGAAGGGCGCTGCGGGCGCCGAATCTCCCGCCGTGCAGCCACCCGATCCGACGATCCGGCTGGAGGACCTTGCGTCGCGGGTGGCGTCTACGATGCAGTTCATGACGGTGCGATTCGGGCCGCCTCCACTCAAGACGCTGGAAGTTTCGCCAATCCCCGGCACCTTCGGGCAGGGATTTCCCGGCCTGCTGTATCTGTCGACGTTGGCTTATTTGCGGCGGGAGGACGAAGCGGTCGCCCGCCTGGATCCGCGCAGACAAGACTTCTTCATTGATCTGCTCGAGGCGCACGAAACCGCGCACCAGTGGTGGGGCAACGTGGTGAGTCCGGAAAGTTATCGCGACAACTGGCTGATGGAGGCGCTGGCGAACTACACTGCCTTACTGTACCTGGAAGAGCATGACGGCCATGGTGTACTGGCTGCGGCACTGAACAACTACCGGCAGGACCTGCTGAAGCGCGACCCGGCGGGGCACACGGTCGAATCCGCCGGCCCGATCGTACTGGGGACGCGGCTGGAGAGCTCGCAATCACCAGCCTCCTGGAACAGCATTACTTACGGGAAAGGATCCTGGATCCTGCACATGCTACGCAGCCGCATGGGCGATGAGCAGTTCATGAAGATGCTGGCCGAGCTGCGGCGGCGTTATGAATGGAAGACGGTCTCGACCGAGCAGTTCCGGCAGCTGGCTGCGGAATTTCTGCCGCCGCATTCGTCCGACCCGAAACTGGAAACATTTTTCGAACAGTGGGTCTACGGTACGGGTATTCCAATTCTGACATTGAAATACGCCGTGCACGGCCGGCCGCCGGCAGAGAAGGTCACGGGCACGGTTTCACAAAGTGACGTAGACCCCGAGTTTAGTGTTGCCGTGCCGGTTGAGATTCAGGGCGAGGGCACACGCCAAGTCGAGTGGGTGCGGACCTCCAGCTCACCAGTGGAGTTCACAGCAACGCTCAAGCAGGCGCCGGCTCAGGTTTCACTCAATACTGCGGATGTACTGGCTGCGGTCCAGTAAGCGCTCTATGGCGGACGCACATGGGCCTACCTAGCGTGAATTCGCCGAACTGAGCTGGAACGCTTGCGCGAGCGTCTGTTCCCCGGGAGCCGCAGGTCCGGCGTCGGCATACGTTTTGCTCCGGTAGTAGCAGAGCACCAGGAAACCAACCAGGATCAGCACGGGCGGAATGCCCATGATCAGGATCCCCATGTTCATGATGTGTGCGCGTGCGGAATTTTGCGCGGCCGCCGTGCGGAAACACATCACGCACTGAGAGAATCCGCTGGACGCCAGGAGCGGAACGAGCGCGGCGACCTTTTTCATTGCACCCTCATAATCATGGCGCGGATGGAATCCGGCATGAAGATCATCATGAGGAGAATGCAGAGCACCAGCATGGGGAACAGCGTCAGGAACAGGCTAAACTTTTCGAACTTCAGGTGCATGAAGTAGCCGATAATCAGCGCCGCTTTGATGACGGACAGGCCCATCAGCGCCGTCAACATGATCAGCGTGGGCAGTTGCTCATATGCGAGGAACACCTCGACACCGGTGAGAGCCAGCAATGCTACCCACACGGTAATGAAGGACTGCGTGGTTCCGCCAACGTGTTCCACCGCTGCGTCACTATGATTACTCATGATTGCTCCCGGGCGATGCGTGCATCGCCCCTCCGCGTTTTCAAAATCAAATCCTGGCCGACATCAGATAGACCAGCGGAAAGATGAACATCCAGACCAGATCGACAAAGTGCCAGTAGAGGCCACTGACTTCCACGTCCTCGTACTTGAATTTCCCTCGGCCGACGGCAAACGCAATGATGCCCAGATATATCACACCGATGATTACGTGTGTCATGTGCAGGCCTGTAAGGGCGAAGAATGTGCCGCCGAACAGAGGGACGCCCCATTCGTTGCTGAAAATGGTGACGTGCTCGGTATAGATCAGTTTCAACCATTCGGTCAGGTGCAGGCCAACGAACCCGAGGCCGAACACCATCGTGGCCAGAATCCATTTGACCGTGGCGCCACGGTTTCCATGATTCATCGAATGAACCGCCATCACCATGGTCAAACTGCTCGAGAGCAGGCAGACCGTCATGATGGTGGAGAAAATGATGCTCGGATTGAAGATGAACGGCTTGGGCCAGTCCGGCGTGGAGAGCCGCACGTACGTATACGCCATTAGCAGCGCTGAAAACGTAAGCGCATCTGAAATAATAAACAGCCACATCCCGAGCTTCTTCGAACCGATCGAGTAAGGATGCTCGCCCCCTCGCCAGACCGATTGAACTGCAATGGCTTCCGCGTCGGCCATGCGTACATTACCCCCAGAACAAGAATAAAGCCATCAGGTAGATCCAGATGGCGGCCAAAAAATGCCAGAAATACGCGCTGACATCCACCGCCGTGCGCTTGCCCGGACCGAGCCGCAACAGCAGCGCCTGGACATCGATGTAGCCCAGGGCCGAGATCCCGCCCAGCAAATGCACGGCGTGCGTACATGTCAGCACAAAGAAAAAGGAGCTCGAAGGGTTAGTGGCCAGGTAGTATCCTGCAGCGTTCAGTTGCTGCCAGGCGAGGTATTGGCCGCCCAGGAACAAGAGCCCCATGATCGTTGCGGCACTCCAGTATCGATTAAAGGCGGCGCGTTTGCCTGAATGCAGCGCCCGGCGCGCCAGCTCAATCATAAGGCTCGACGCTACCAGCACTCCGGTATTGACCCACAGAATACCGGGGAGAGGCGTGTCCACCCAGTCGTTGGAAAGGCCGCGCCGCACGAAGAAAGCGCTGCTGAAGGCTGCGAACATCATCACGCTCGCCGCCAGCAGTACCATCAGGCCGGTGATGGAGGCGCGACGGTGAGCGCCGCGCCCGCCGGGTTCGCCGTCGCCGCCGCCAAAGCCTTGCGTAGTAGGCGGAGGAGCGACTCCGCCCGCGATGTCACTTGTAATGGAAGTCCCCATACCGCCAGTTTCGCGCTAAGCCGGATCGGACTGCATGATAAAGTCCCTGGCTGCACCCGGGACACTGTACTCATACGGACCATGGTTTACCACCGGATGCTTGCCCGCGAAATTGTCGTGCGGCGGCGGAGAGGGCACGGTCCATTCCAGCGTGGTCGCGTCCCATGGATTCATGGGCGCCGGCTTGCCCTTCTTGATGCTCCAGAACAAATTAAAAACGAAGATGAGCTGCACCGCCGCGGTGAAGAACGCCGCGTGCGTCATGAAGGTATGGATCGGCAACAGCTTGCCCAGAAAATCGAAATTGGTGAAATCCGCATAGCGTCGCGGGTTGCCGCTGATGCCTAGATAATGCATCGGCGTGAAGATGGCATAGACGCCCAGGAAGGTCAGGTAAAAATGGATCTTCCCCAGGGTTTCGTTCATGAACCTTCCGGTGACCTTGGGGAACCAATAGAATGTTCCGGCGAACATGCCGAAAATTGCGGCGACTCCCATGATCATGTGGAAGTGTCCAACCACGAAGTAAGTGTCGTGGAAGTAAAGATCGAGTGCCGGCTGTCCCAGGAAGATGCCACTGATTCCGCCCGTTACGAACAGCGAGACAAACCCCAGGGCAAACAGCATGGCGGTGGTGAAGCGGATCCTGCCGCCCCACAACGTGCCGATCCAGTTAAACGTCTTGATGGCCGAGGGCACCCCGATTGACATGGTCAGCACCGAGAATGCAAATGCCGAATACGGATTCATGCCGCTCATGAACATGTGATGGCCCCAGACGAAGAAGCCCAGGAAGCCAATGCCCAGGATGGCGTAGACCATGGCGCGATAGCCGAAAATCGGCTTGCGCGAGAAGGTCGAGAGCAGTTGTGAAGCAACACCCATGCCCGGAAGAATGGCGATATAGACTTCGGGATGGCCGAAAAACCAGAACAGATGCTGCCACAGCAACGGTGAGCCGCCCTTGTGATTCAGGATCTGGTCGTTGACCAGAAGCCCGGCGGGAAGGAAGAAGCTGGTGCCGGCAAGACGATCGAGCAAAAGCAACACGCCCGCGGCCAGCAGCACGGCAAATCCGAGCAGGCCCAAAATCGCGGTGACCAGCCAGCTCCAACAGGTGAGCGGCATGCGCATCAGGCTTAATCCGCGCGCCCGCAAGTCAATGGTGGTGGCGATGAAGTTAATGGCGCCCATCAGCGAGGCGCCGCAGAAGATCGCGATGCTGATGATCCAGAACGTCTGCCCCAGCCCTTCGCCCGGCCCGGAGAGCTGCCCCACGGCGCTGAGGGGCGGATAAGCCGTCCAACCCGAGAGCGGAGCCCCGCCCGGCACGAAGAACGCGGCCACCATGACGACCAGCGCCAGGAATGTAGTCCAGAACGAGAGCATGTTCAGAACAGGGAACGCCATGTCCTCAGCGCCGATCTGGATGGGCAGGAAATAGTTGCCGAAACCGCTCTGGGGCGCCGTGGTGAGCACGAAAAACACCATGATGGTGCCGTGCATGGTCATGAGTGAGAGATACAGTTCCGGCGTCATGATGCCGCCGGGAGCTCCGGTCGGCCACAGCTTCTCGAACAAGGAGACTTTGGCGTCGGGATAAACCAGGTGGAACCGCATCAGCACCGACAGCGCCATCCCCAGAAACACGGAAAACACCGCCAGGAAGTAATACTGGATGCCGATGACCTTGTGATCGAGACTGAAGATATAACGGCGAATGAAGCCTTTCGGCGCGCCGTGCGCCGCAACTACCGGTGAGGACATGCTTTCTCCCCTGGGAATGATGAACTGAGTGATACGCCGCGGTCGGGTTTCACTTCTGTGCGGCCTGCTCCTGCAGCCATTTGTCGAAATCGGCGGTCGTCATCACCTCCATGGTCGTTCGCATCTGATGGTGGCCCAGCCCGCACAGTTCCGAGCACGGCACCTCGTAGGTGCCAACCTGGTCTGCCTGGAAATGGAAAGGAATTTCCATGCCAGGCACAATATCCTGCTTCAGACGCAACTCTCGCACGAAGAAATTGTGAATGACGTCACGGGAACGCAGGATGAGCTCGACCGGTTTTCCCGCCGGAACCTTGAGCGAGGCGCTGGTGACGTCGTCTTTGCCGGCGGGGTCTTTGCTGTCGATCCCGAACGGATTGCCGCCCTGGTCATCCACCTGCTTGAGGTCCAGGCGGCCGAATTTGCCATCCGGGCCAGGGTAGCGGAAGGCCCAGGCAAACTGCTTGGCCATGACCTCGATTTTGAGCGCATCCGGCGGTGCGTCTTCAAAATGCACGGCGGCCCAGATGCGCGTGCCGGCCAGCACCAAACCGATAAAGAGCACGGCGGTGGCGGAAGTCCAGACCACTTCGAGGACGTTGTTGCCGTGGGTGTAGCGCGCCGTGCCGCCGCGGTCGCGGAATTTCACGATCGCGTACCCGAGCGCGATTTGCGCGCAGAAGAAGATGACACCCGTCACCCAAAGCGTGATGTTGAACTGCGCATCGTAGGCTTGCCCATGCTGCGAGATGGGCGGCGGGAACCACCAGTAGTGACCTATAAAGAAATAACAGATCACCAGCGTCAGGACCCAAACTACCACGCCAAGCAGCATGTGAACTCCACAAAACCTAAATACCCGGGCAATGGGCTAAGCGATAGACGCTAGCACAAAGCATTAGCGAATGGCAACTCCGGAATAGGCGTGGCGCTTCGGCATCACGGGCGCTCTTTACTCAAACAGTTCTTCTCTGAGCAGCGGTCGGCCCGCCAGGGCGGTGTAGAAGCCCCAGATGGCGAGCGCGGCCACGAAGAGTAACGGAAATAGTGTGTCGCCGGCGTACCAAGCGGAGAAATCGGTGGTCATCCCGATGTTCGCAAGAAGGTCCGCCGTGAAGATGCCTAGGGCGAGAGCGACCAGGCCGAAACGCACCACAACGATTGCGGCCACGGCGTAGATCACGATCGCTACCGGTACTTCAACCCAGGGATGATCGCTGGTGAGAAGCTCGAGCGTCGCGTAAATTAGCGTGAAACCGGCGGATGCCAGCCACTGTTTGCGCAAGATCACTCGGAGCAGGAAGATCAGGAAAAAGAACACTAACGTACCGCTGATGGAACTGGGGATCTGGAAAAGCAAAGCGGTCGCAGTGCCGCGTGCACCAAGGAAATAGTCGGTGGTGCCAAGCTTTGGCGGCGCGCCCATCTTGACAGTTAAAAGGTTGTCGACCACGATAACCGAGCACCAGAAAACACCGAGGCAGACGCCGAAAAGAACATCGCGGCCGACGAGCGGGTCGCGCCAGCGTCCAGCCGAGAGCCTGCTCCAAGCGATGATGGTTTGCGGCCAGTGCCGCCGTACATACGGTTCGACCGAAAGATAAAGCATCCAGACCACGCCGGAAATGAAAAGCCCGGTGCTCGTGGCGATGATGAAAGACCCGAAAAGCGCGAGAGTCGGCACGAAATGGCTGCGTGTCAGCCACAGAGCAAGCTGCACGGCGAACACGAATAACGCCAGGCGGAATGCACCGCGACGATCTCCACGGCCGCGGACCAGGTTCCATCGCGCAACCGATACAGCGCCGACAAGAATCAGAACGAGTATGACGGTGCCGAATATTTCGCCGACCTTTTGACCGGCGGTGCGCTCAGAGGGTTGCATCCGCGCGGGGCGGGTCCAAAGTCCGATGAGTGAAAAGAACACGGGCTTGCCACGCCATGCCGCAGCCTCGATGCGCAGCGGGCGCTGTGTGCCCGGCCAATTGCCTGTCCATGCCATCCGGGAGTCTGAGGCAGCCAATGAGTTCCATTCTGGAGCAGCCGGCTGGAATGCAGCAAAATCCAGGCCGGCGGCGGCAAACAGTTTCTTCCAGTCAACAGGCTCGGCAGCGGGTGGAGTTTTGTCCACTTCCGGAGGAATCGCCACCAGATTGATCAGCCGGCCTTGAGAATCCAGATATACGAGGGCCATTCCCGAATCAGTTAGCGCAGGTTCGTTGGGTCTAATGATGCCGGGGGTGAGCAACTGATCGGTAAAGCCCCTCGCCGACATGTATTGATGGCTTTGCCGATACCAATATTGAACTAGTGTGGGCCGGCCAGTGAGAATTGCCGGCCATTTTGCCGACGTGGGGTGCTCGTGGTGCTCCACATAAGTCTGGAAGTCGGAATCGTAGCCGAACCCGTGCGAGCGATCCACAGGCGCCGCGGTGTACCCGAAGCTCTGCAACAGGTCGTGAGCTTTTTCCTCCAGAACCTCGGGCGGTTTCTCAAGATTCAGGTACTGCAACGCGTTCGATTGCGCGCCGGCGATGAGGATGAACCCCAGCGCAATCACCACCGCAGCCAGGCACGGACCTGCCACCCGCAGCGAGAGGCCCGCTGTTTCGCCGGAAGCGGCCACCATTTGCGGAGATGGGGTTTCGCCGGCTGCGAGGGCGGCCGCGAGCGGGTCGCCGCCGGGCAGGGCTGCAGCCACAGCGAGCGCGGAGGCCGGCCGGTTGCGCGGATCGGCATCCAGGCAGCGCAAGATCACGCGCTCCACCGCCGGGTCGAGATCCTTCACCAGCGTCGTCGGGCTGGCCGGCGTGGTCTCGGTGTGCAGGCGTACCAGCTCGGCCAGCGTTGAAGCTTCGAAGGCACGCTTGCCGGTGAAGACTTCGTAAAGCACGAGGCCGAGCGAATAAATGTCGCTGCGAACGCTGACTTCGGTTCCGGCGAGCTGCTCCGGCGCCATATAGGCTGGGGTGCCGTTGCGGACTTCTGCACCGGTCATTTGATCGGCCAGGCCGGCGAGACCGAAATCGGTGATGAGCACGTGGCCACGGCCATCGAGCATGATGTTGGAGGGCTTCAGATCGCGGTGCAGGACCCCCTTTTCGTGCGCCGCAGCAAGGCCCGCGCAGAGCTTCCGTGTGATTTCGAGCGCCTTGTCCTCCGGTAAACGGCCGATACGCCGCAGCAAAGAACCGAGGTCCTCTCCGTCAACGTACTCCATCGAAAGGTACGGCTGACCGTCCACGTCACCGAGGTCATAGACGCGGCAGACATTGGGATGAGAAACCTGGCGCGCGATACGGATTTCGTTGTAGAAGCGGGCCAGGGCGGTCTCATTCTGCGCCGTGGCTTCCGGCAGGAATTTCAAGGCCACGGGCTGGCCAAGTTTGAGGTCATTGGCGCGGTACACCTCGCCCATACCGCCCCTGCCGATCAACGCAACGATGCGGTATCGTCCGGCCAGGAGAGTACCGGGAAGAAAGCGGCCCTCATCGAGCGAAGAGGAGGTGCTGCTGACGGGACGGCTCGGGGTAGGCGCAGGCGATACCGCGATCGCTTCGGTCCGCGTAACTACCACGTCGGCGACGATTGAAGCGCCGCACCGTGGGCAGAAACGGCTGGTCTCCGGTATGTCCTCCTTGCAGGACCGGCATGCCGGCATAGCCTTTTACTTTAGCGCAGTACCGTTATTCGTAGTGCGGCAGAGTTAATTGGACAGTGCACCCTTCACTCCGCGACGAAGCCGAATGCCTTCACGGGTACGCCAAATACGCGGGAATCGGGCGGATACGTGTAGGGAGGCGTGGTGTGAAATTGAATCTTGACGGCACCGGCAGGTTCTCGTGCGACGGACCAGCGCACCGTCTGGCATCCCGGTGCAGTAAAGTCGTGCGCGACAAAAGGCCGGCCAGCGAGCAGTATTTTGACATCAACGATGTGATGCATCGCGATCTGCATAGCCGGCGGGCATGCCACCAGCTCAAACGTTCGGGCGTCCGCGGGGCGATACAGCAACGACGTAGCGTCCGGCCATGTCCAACGGAGATTGCCCTCCAGGCGGTACCAGCCCGAGACCAACTGGCCTGCCGGCAATACAGAGTTCATCACCAAGTAGGGCGCGGGCTGCGGCAAGCGCGGATAGCGGATCACCTCGAGCCGGTAGAAAGTCCGGTCCCAGCGCAGCCAAACCGCATCGCCTCGTTGGATGAGCTCATCGGCACCAGGCTCGTCGATGTAACGGACCGTGAAGTCGTGCGTTCCGTAGATACACACCAGGGCTCCGGAGACACCTGCCGCGGTGAAACCCTCAGGAAGATAATCCCAGATGAACAGCCGCTGGCCGGGATTGCCGGGATTCAGGTGTACGTAGGTTTGGAGAGCTGAAAAGTAAGTCTGATACTGCCGCTCCTGGTGCTCATTCAACCGCCGCATTTCTCTGAGACGGAGGAAATCCCAGGGAAGCCAAAGCGCAAGAAAAATACCGGCCACAGTTGCGCCCCGCCGGCTGTCGGCCGCACTTGCCACCACGATTGCCGCGCCGACAAGGGGAAGGTACCAATAGACCGCAAACAGACGACCGGGCAGCAGAAGAAGAGGGACGATGAGCGCGCCCATGGTCGCAAGACCGAACCAGGCCTGCCGGGTACGGATCACAAACGGCAGCGCCAGAAGCAGCAGACCGGCGTAAGGCGCCAGCAGAAGCTGGGAAGCGTAAAAGCCGATGGTGGTCGACTGCGCCGCCCACCCGAGTTGTAACTCGTATTCGCCGTGGCCCGGCCGCAAGGCGAGAGCCTGCAATCCAAACAAGGCTGAGACGGCAAAAAACGGAATCAGCCGTTTCCAGCGCCTTCCCGCGAACCACCATTCGTAGCAGGCCAATGCTACCGGCAGCATGATGGCGAGCTCTTTCGACTTGTACGCCAGCCAGAAGGCGATAAGGCTCAGAATCCACCGGTTGTGGGCATAGAACAGCAGCGCGGCTAGCGAGAACGTGGCGCAGAGCAGGTCAAATACGAACATCGGCTTCCACCAGGCATCGATCAGCGCGGCATGGAAGCCGAAGAAAAGCGCGCCGCCGGTCGCGGCGAGCGGCCCCAACCCCAGCCTGCGGACAAGCAGCCATACCAGCCAGATGTTTAGCAGGTGGAGGGCATGCAGCGGGATGAGATACTTCGGAAAATTCAGACCGACGCGGCTGAACATTACGTGATAGTAGAGAGCCCCGACGGGCCGAAAGTTCGCGGGCGACAATTGCGGAGTGACCAGCCATTTTGCAATATCCTGCCACCGCAGAACACAGGCCCAGCTCAGGGTATCGAAATCGTCGCTCTGGAAGTAGCCTTTGTACGCCGGACGGTTTAAAACCAGAAACAAGACGACGGCCGCCAGGAACAGAGACCAACCCGCCCGCCTGCTCATCTCGAGACCATTCTATGTGGAGCAGACACTTCGACAGTCATCGGCGGTTGGAAAGTATAATGAACACACCGCTTGTGCACCAACCCAGTGAACGGTCTTCATTCGCCCATCTGCCGCGGAAGTTGCTGGAATGAGCGGACGCCGAAAAGCCGTCTGCCTTCTAAGCGGCGGCCTCGATTCCTCCACGACGCTCGCCCTCGCCCGGCGTGATGGCTTCGATTGTTATGCGCTCTCGTTCGATTACGGCCAGCGTCATCGCGTGGAACTCGAGGCGGCCGCACGTGTGGCCGCAAGCCTTGGCGCGGCAGAGCACTTGGTCGTTCGTATTGACCTGCGAGTATTCGGCGGGTCTGCGCTCACCAGCGGTCTTCCCGTTCCCAAGGGCCGTAAACCTTCGGAGATGACTGCGGACATTCCCGTGACCTACGTACCCGCGCGCAACACTGTATTCCTGTCATTTTCCCTCGCCTGGGCCGAGGTTCTGGGTGCATCCGACATCTTCATCGGTGTGAATGCACTGGACTATTCCGGTTATCCCGACTGCCGTCCCGAATACATCGAAGCGTACGAGCGCATGGCGAACCTCGCCACTAAAGCCGGCGTCGAGGGTCGCGCGCAGGTGAAGATTCACACCCCGTTGATCCGCCTGTCAAAAGCTGAGATCGTGAAACTGGGGGTGGAACTGGGCGTGGATTTTAGCCTGACGCACAGTTGCTACGACCCCGACGGCGCCGGGCGCCCGTGCGGCCGGTGCGATGCCTGCGTGCTGCGGCGGAAAGGATTCGAGGAGGCGGGTGTAGCGGACCCACTAGGTGCTAGGTTCTAGGTGTCAGGTGTTGGTTGCTAACACCTAGAACCTAACACCTGGCACCTGCTTTACATGTTCATCGCCGAAATCTTCCACTCTCTGCAAGGCGAAGGTACTCTGATCGGGGTACCATCTGTTTTCATCCGCACCAGCGGTTGTAACCTGCGCTGTTCGTGGTGCGACACACCGTACACTTCCTGGCAGCCGGAGGGCGAGCAGCGGTCGCTCGATGAGATTCTCGACCATGCGGCGGCTTACTCTGCGCACCACGCCGTAGTCACCGGCGGCGAGCCGATGATCGCACCCGAAATTGTGCCGCTCACTGAACGGCTGCGGGCGCGCGGTCTGCACATCACCATCGAAACCGCCGGCACCGTTTTCGCTCCGGTCGCCTGCGACCTGATGAGCATCAGCCCCAAGCTCGCCAACTCAACGCCCGCAGGCTCGTGGGCCGAGCAGCACGAGCGCCTCCGCTTTCAGCCTGAGGTCTTGCGGCGTCTGATGGGAAACTACGACTACCAGCTCAAGTTTGTGGTCGCCGCGCCGGGCGATCTTTTGGAAATTCATGAAATGGTCGATCGCCTGAAGGCCGACCGTACCAGGGTGATCCTGATGCCGGAAGGGATCGATCCCGCGATCCTGCGTGAACGCGGAATTTGGCTGGCTGAGACTGCCAGGCGTGAGGGCTTCCGCTTCAGCCCGCGCTTGCACATCGAGCTTTGGGGCAACCGCCGGGGCGTCTAGGCTCGCCTACGGCAGCACAGGTAAACTAAAGCTCTCGGAATCTCCGTTGAGGTTGGCAAATATGATAGCGGTCGAATCTGCGGCCACCGTGCCGGCTGTCACGGTCCAACTAACGCTCGTGCCGCCGGCTGGTACCGTGACCGAGGACGGCATGGTTACCTTTGCAGAGTCGGCGCCGAGAATCAAGGTAATGCTTACCGCTTCGACCGCGGCCGACGCCAGTGTTGCGGTACATGTGGTTTTGCCGGCGGCCGAAATCGCGGCTGGACTACAAGAGAGTTGGGAGATGTGGCCAGGCGGCTTAATGGTCAGGGTGGCGCCACTCGCGGTCGCGGCTACCGGTGTTGCCGCGGATGAAGTAGCCGTCAGTCCCGTGAGATCGAGCGCTAACGATGTGGGCGCATGCAGCGACACTGCAAAGGTGGCTGTTGCGAGGACTCCGTTCGGAATGGCCTTGGTGTTCAAGCCCCAAACGATGCACCGGACCTCTCCCGTGCCACTAGCACAGGACAAGGATTTCCCGGCCGAAGTCAACGCAGCTCCGGCAGTCAGATTCATGTTGCTTATGTCGGTAGCGGAATAGCTGAGCGTCCATTCGAGAGCTGTTGATGCCGAACTGGAGGTTGACGTTATGGAGATGTTCAGTGAGCCAGACCCGCCCGCCACCGCCGTTCCCGGCTCTACCTGGACCGCGGTTTGGGCCCAGGCTGCCGGTAGGATCAGTATGAACCAATATCGCCACGCACTCATTCCCCAATTCCCTCCTCTTTCAAAATGAGATGTTGTGAAGTGGAACGGCGCGCGAACGCTCTCGCGCGGTGCTGGCGCCGGTAATTGCTACCGTATTGGTGATAGTAACCGACATTTCGCGAAAATGCAAAGTGTACGAGGCTATTTCAGCGAAAATGTACGGTAATATCCGGTTGTAGCTGCCTGCTGGAGGGTCAAGAGGCGAACACGTTGATGTTCAGGAAACTATTCCGAAACTTTCCTTTAGGATCGTACTGCATGGCTAAGCGGATGAATTCGGGAAGCTTTTCATACCGCGAGCGCAGTTCGGCTGGGGGCAATGTGAACAACTTTCCCCAATGCGGCCGCGGCTGAAACGGACCCAGTTCCCTCTCGATTGTTGGCAATAGTCGGCGCACCGCAGGCCAGTCCTGTTTCCAGGTGAAATGGATAGCCACGCTTGGCCGCTTGTAGGCTGTGCTCATCCACAGGTCATCCGCGGCGATAGTTCGGATCTCGGAGATCAGCAAGTGCGGGCCAATCTGGTCGCGCAACCGCTCGACGGCCAGAATGGCGTCGACAGCATTTCGCCGGGGCACGAAGTATTCCGATTGAAGCTCTTTGCCGGCGCTGGGCGTGAAACCCATGCGAAAATGCGGAAGCCGGTCGTACCACGGGCCAGGCACGCCCATCTGCTCGGTGCAGTTCTCGGCTGATAGCTCCTCAATTGGGTGGAGGTTTCGTGTAGCCAGACGGGCCCCAAATAAATCTCTCGGCGCGGTGAAGGCCCGACCTTCTCCGTCACGACTCTTGATCCAGAGCTCATTGATGCGCTGTTTCTGCCAATCGGTGAACAGACTGACGCTGTAGCCGCTGGACTGAACTTCGTCGAAATGGTCTTTCATCTGAGATAGCGGCAAGTTCTCGTATACGTACTGTCTCATCGAATATCGAGGCTGGATGTCGAGCGTGATTCGCGTGATGACGCCAAGAGCGCCGAGCCCTACCACGGCTCCCTGGAAGAGCTCGCTGTCAACTTGACGAGAGACCTTCACCATTTCTCCTGCGGCGGTGACGATGTCGAGCGCAGACACTGCAGTGGCGAGGTTTCCGTTCGTCTCACCCGAACCGTGGGTTGCGGTACTGCACGCGCCGGCCACCGAAATGTGGGGAAGGGAGGCGAGATTGTGCAGCGCAAAACCCTTGTTATCGAGGTATGGGCATAGCTGGCCGTATGTGATGCCTGCATCAATGGTCACCGTACGGGCGGAGGCGTCCAAGGCAACCACGTCATGCAGCGGGAGGACCGACAACAGGTTGTAGCGGCTATCCGCGATGGAGTTAAAACAATGGCGAGTGCCGAGCACCTTCACCTTCTCCTGGGACCGCACAAACGAGCGGATCTGTTCAATGGATGCGGCTTCGTCTAGGCGGTCTGTGCCGTAGGTAAGGTTGCCAGACCAGTTCGTCATTCTTTGCTTCTCCGCCCAGGAACACAGCGGTGCTATGGCCGGGCTGGCGATCGCCGCCGAGAGCAGGTGGAGAAAATGCCGCTTGATCACCGTCGCTCCGGATCATACCAAATGAGTACAAGAGATTCCTTGGTCGAGCTACGCCCACGTCCAACCTGCCGCGGCGCCTCGACTGGATCCAGCGCGCGTCGCCCGGCGCGCCGGAATATAGCCGGCTCCGAAGAAAATTTCCCTGTACAAGCCGTCTGCTCGATGTTAAAATTGCGAAACACAATTTTCATAACTATCTACCGGGGCGGTAGGGGGTTCTCTTCGCAATGAACCCGCAGTTTAGGGG
>JASHOO010000501.1 GCA_030041035.1 Bryobacteraceae bacterium
ACCTGGTTATAGTCGCTCTGCAAGGTCAGATGGCTTCCCTTGCTGCCCACGTACGCGATATTGGCGACGGTGTTCTTCCAGAATTCGTGCTGGACGCCGAAGTTCCACTGCTGCACGTAAGGCCAGACGGCTGATGTGGGAATGGCCGTGGTGTTGAGAGGGAACTGTAAGCCGCCCTTGCCGATGTTCTCGTAGCCGACGACGTTGTATTGGGTAGAGCCCTGGACCAGAGGAGCGCTGCCTTCGAGCGACTCGGTATTGCCTTCGTTGCCGTTGGTGTGCTCGTAGAAAATGCCGTAGCCGCCGCGGATGGCCCACTTGCCGGTACCGAACGGATCGTAAGCGAAGCCGAAGCGAGGCGCCGGGTTGAAGATGTGGCCCTTCAAGCAGCCGGCGGGAAGGCCGTTGGCTCCGCACTGTACCTGACCGTCAAACGCGTTGCCCACCCCCGGAACCAGCGCACCTGCCTGGCCGGTAATGGCGCCGGAGACATCGATCTGAGGAGCATTGGACAAACTGTAAGCGCCAGGCTCCCAGTTGTAGGCGTGCAGGTACTTCTCGCGGTAGGTGCCAAATCCGCTGATGCGCAGCCCCAGGTTCAAGGTGAGCTTGCGCGTGACATGCCAATCGTCCTGGAAGTACGGCTCGACGATCTTGTATCGGTTGTAATACTTCAGTTTCGAGTTGGTCTGCGAATACGATGCTACGCGGCCGAGTAGAAAGTCGGCAAAGGCGTTGCCTGTGGTCACGGCTGTATCGGTGGCGCTGAAGGTCAGGATGCCCTGGAGGTAGGGGCTGTTTTCCTCGTTCTTTTCGGCGGCGACTGCATAGACGCCGAAATACATATTGTGGTTGCCGTAGATCTTGGTGACCTGATCGCGGTAGGTGTAGGTGGGGTTGGCATTGTTCCAGGGGAAATAGCCGGAATCGGCGCTGAATCCGCCGCCATAAACGCTGTTGCCCTGGATGGACAGTGCGGGTAGCAGTCCGCCGAAGCCATTGTTGTACAGGCTGCCCATGGGGAAGTTCGCCGGAGGCGGTGTGGCAGCGGGACCGACCGCCGTCAGGAAAATATGATCGGCTGTGTAACTCCAGGTGAACTCGTTCAGCAGCGTGGGCGATGCATTGGTCGCCAGGTGAAAGACGGCCGAAGTGCCGGGGCCGACAAAGTCGGTGTTGACCGTGGGAAAGCTGGTGCCGTTACCCCAAAGCGCGTTGGGCACCACGGTGCTCCAGGAATCATGGATGTAGTGGGCAAATATGCGCCAGTTGTCGGTGAAGTTGTGATCCACGCGGATCAGTTCTTCGCGCCATTTCTCCTCTGTAGCCGGAGCGGCATCGTAGAACGACTGGGCGCCGCTACCGGTATTTGGCGCAGGGATCATATTATTGAGCATGATCTGAGCCGCGGGACTGATGGGCACGGTGTTGTTCGGGAAATAACCGCCGGTTGACGGATTGACCGGACAGTTGGGGAACGCCGTCTTGCTGGCGGCGCTAACGACGGTACCGGCGCCCGGACAAACGTCGGAGAAATTGCCCCCGCGCTCCTGCACGGAGGGCTCCTGGCTGTTGAAGGTCTCACCGGGAACGAGATTTCTACGCCACTCTTCCGACCAGAAAAAGAAAGTCTTGTCTTTGTTCTGGTTAAAGAGATGCGGGATGTAGAGCGGGCCACCTAAGGTGTAGCCCCAATCATTCTTCCGGTACTCGGGGCGTGTCTGCTCGAAGAATCCCCGGGCGTTGAGATCGTCATTGCGGAAGAACTCGTACACGTCGCCGTGGAATTCTTTGGTTCCAGACCGGATCACGGTTTCAATCGTTCCCGAGCTATTGCGTCCGTATTGCGCGCCATAGTTGGAGGTGAGCACCTCGGTTTCCTGAATGGCGTCAATGCTGGGATACACGTTGATGGTGCCGTTGCTGCCGTTGTCCATCATGTCGCCGCCGTCGATTTCCCAGTTGTTGTACTCGGTGCGGCCTCCGTTGACGGAATAGGCTTCGCTGCCGTACACGCCGACTTCGGGCTCATCCTGGCCGGTCTGATTGCTGACGCCGGGGACGAGGTTAATGAGCTGCGTAAAGTTGCGGTTGTTCAGCGGCATCTGGACGATCTGGCGATTGGTGACGGTGCCGGAAATTTCAGCCGACTGCGTCTGGACCTGAGCGACGCCTTCGCCGGCGACGGTCACTTCGGTGGTAATTTCGCCAACATCGAGGTTGGCGTCGGCGCGGGCTTTCTGGCCGACCACCAGAACGATCCCATTCACTGCGTACTTCTTGAATCCTTTCGCGGTGACGTCGAGGTTGTATCTCCCGGCGCCCAACCCGGCGACCAGATACTCGCCGGAGGCGTTTGTGGTTGTCTTATAAGGGGTCCCTTGGGCAACATCGGTGATGGTTACATCCGCGCCCGGAATGATGGCGCCAGTGTTATCGCGAACCGTTCCCGTGATCTGGCCGGTGTTCTGTGCATACAGAGCGGCCGAGATCGCTAAAACCAACGCGGCGAAACAAAACTGTTTCATTCGGTTTTTTGTCCTCGGTTTTTTCTTCGTGGTCTGCCGGCCAGACCCTCCAGCCACCCAACGGAAGGTCTATCACCCTTACAAACGGCAGATTTCGAGCGCCGTGATGGAAAGCACGTACCCTGCCAGGCGGTTGGATACAGAAAAAGAAGGACTTACAGAGGTGCGGGCCAACTAGTAGATTTGTAGTATTCCAGATTGCGGAGAAAATCTCTCAAATCCTGTACGGTTAGTAAACAAGTGTAACAAAATCAGATGGTTAGGGAGCGATGGCCGGTGGTTGACTATGATGAAAACGGTCGCCAGCTCGATGAAATCCGCTGCGGTCCTTGCGCTACTCGCCGCCGCTCTTGCCGGCGCGGCGGACAACGGTTTCCAGGCGTGCGCCCGCTGCCATGCCGCACAAGCCGCCGAGTTGGACAGCGCCATGGCTCATACGCTGATGCGTGCTGAAAATTGCGATGTTCTCAAGAAGCACCCGCGCCTGACCGGCGAAAAAGACGGCTATTCATACGAGATCGTACGCGAGGGAGAGCGCAGCATCTACACCGTTCGCAAAGGGTCCGAGACGGTGAGCGCGCGGTTGATTTGGGCGTTCGGGGAAGGCAATATGGCGGGCCAGGCTTATATATTTCAGTGGAAAGGCGCGTGGTATGACTCGCGCGTCAGCTACTACCCGGAAATCCGGGGCCTGGATGTGACGATGGGCTTCCAGGGCGAGCAGCCGGGGAATATCGAGCAAGCCGCGGGGCGGCGCCTGGATGTCAGGCTGCTGATGGAATGCTTCGAATGCCACACGACAGGCGAGATCAAAGACTCAGACCTGGACCACGTCACGCCGGGAGTGCTGTGCGACAAATGCCACGGTTCCTCGGCGCCGCATCTGGAGGCAGTCCGCAGCGGGAACGCCGCCAATTTCGCCATGCAGAAGTTGGGCAAGCTGAATACCGAACAGATGGCGAACTGCTGCGGGCGCTGTCACGGCGATATGCTACGCCTTGCGGCCAACGGAGAAACCGGGCCCATCACAGTCAGGTTCCAGGCATACCGCTTGGCGGAGAGCCCGTGCTACAACGAACAGGACCGGCGGATCAGTTGCGTGACTTGTCACGATCCCCATCAACGGCTCGACGCGCGGCCGGCGGATTATGATGTGAAATGTCAAGCGTGCCACCACGCAGGCCTGAAGAAAACCTGTAAAGTCGCAGTGCACGATTGCGTGACCTGCCACATGCCCAAGATCGAGCCGCCGGAGGCGCATCACCGGTTCACCGACCACCAGATCCGGATTGCCAGGGCTTCGGCTCCGTACCCGGAGTAGTCCGGCGCACCGGTTCACGCTAGACTTGACATGTGCCGGGCCGAGTTTTTCTGATGATCCTGTTGCTGGCGACGTGGGCCGGCGCTGCAACCGCGGATCTCAAGGAATCTTTCGAGCAGGGCGAGCGGGCGCTGGCACGCGGCGATCTGGCTGCGGCCGAGGCGTCTTTCCGCCAGGTGCTGGCCATGAATCCGAACGATGTGGGCGCACATGTAAACCTGGGAGTGATTGCCATGCGCCGCAAGCACTGGCAGAGCGCGCTCACGGAGCTGCGTGCGGCGGAAAAGCTGGCGCCGCAGGTGCCGGGGATTCGCCTGAACATCGGGCTGGTGTATTTCCGCCAGTACGATTTCAAAGCGGCGATTCATCCGCTGGAAACGGTGGTGCGCGATACGCCGGACTCGGTGCAAGCCCGCCACGTGCTCGGTTTGTGCTATTTTTTCACGGATCGTCAGGCCGAGGTGGTAAAGGTGCTCGAACCGATCTGGCCGCAGGAATCGGAGAAACTCGACTATTTATATGTATTGGCCCTAGCGGCCGAGAAATCCGGGAATTCCGATTTGCAGCAGCGCGCGCTCAAGCAGATGCTGGAGGTGGGCAAGGACTCGGCCGAGCTCCACATGTTCGTCGGCAAGGGCTACCTGCAAGAGCTGGATGACGACCGGGCGATAGCGGAGCTGGAGCGCGCGGCCGCCATTAACCCCAAGCTTCCGTTCGTGCATTACTACCTGGGAGTGGCGTGCAGGCGGCAGCACGATCTGGCACGCGCCAAAGCCGAGTTCCTAAAAGATGCGGCGATCGAGCCCGACGTGGCGTTCAATTACGACCAGCTCGGCGCGGTGTGTTCCGACCTGCAAGCGGGCACGGATGCGGAACGCTACTTCCACGAGGCTCTGCGGCGCGACTCGCACCTGGCCAGCTCACAATTCGGATTGGCCAAGATCTATCGCGAGGAAGGGAAGCTGACCGAGGCTCTGGCGGCTCTGGATGCGGCGGGGAAACTGGATCCCGCGAGCGCCAGCGTTCACTATGTGAAGGGGCAGATTCTGGTGCGGCTGGGGCGGCGAGCCGAGGGGCGCACGGAGTTCGATACCGCGGCGCGCATGCGGAAAGAGGAGACGGATAGGCTGGAGCGCGAAGTGAGCGGCCAGAGCTTTCTCGATCCGCAACTCACCAGCGAGCCGAAGTAAGAACCGGCTACTACCCCTCCCTGGCCTGGCCCCAAGTCCGTCGTCCAAGTATCGGAGAGCACTACGGCGAGGTTGGTGACGATCTTGTCTCGGCCGACGTTTACTTCTAGGTCGTCGTGCGCAGAAGGAACCGGCGTGCATGGTAAGAGAGCGGAGCCCCGGGGGCGGGTTGTGCACCACCTCTCCAGCCCGTTCCGGCGGCAAAATACAGTGCCGACTGTATATCCCTAACCCCCCTATTTCCATCTAACTAGGTGTAGGCAGCCGCTTACAGAAAGCGAGTCAAGAGATGAGTATGTCGCTCCATGCAAAGTTAGTTGGCTGTTTGTTGGCCGGGGCCTTGGTATTGCCAGGGGCATCCATGTCGACCAGCCGGTCGTGTACGGTGGGGACGCCAACGGCACAATCTTATACCTGGAATTTTCGCCAGGAGGCGCAGGGGCTGCTGGATGACGTGGGCGTGGAAGCGTACCGAACCAGTTACCACGCTGACCAGCTCGAGAATTTCTCGGTGGATATTGACTGGCAGGAACACGCGAATGAACTGAACGCCATACGCACACAATTGAACGACATGGGGACGCAGCTATGCCGGCTTGAGACCATCGAGCGCGTGGTTTCGCCCTGGGAGCAGAAAGCCATCAATGACGCCGCACCGCTGATTACCGAAATGGCGAACGAAGCCCAGGCGGCTATCACCTATCTCAACCAGAATCACAATCACCTGCTCAATCCGACTTATCACGTGTATTCGGAGCGAATGTATCAGCAATCGACCAAGCTGACTCGGCAGATGAACGAATTCGAACAGTTCGAAAAGGTCCACCAGGAAGATTTTCGCTTGGAAAAATCATTAGGACTCATCAAAAAGAGTTGAACGAACCCATGGGGGGGCCGCGGCAACCGCGAGTTAAGGGTAGCTGCGGCGCATTTAACAAAGCATAGGAGATTATATGAACAAGCGAAAAATCACTTTACTTGCGGTGGGCTTCTGCTTTCTTCTGTTCGCGGCAGCGTGCAAGAAGAAAGTAGCGGCCGTACCGCCTCCGCCGCCACCACCAACTACCAAAGAAACCGCACCGCCACCACCCAAACCGGTAATCGCATCGTTCACGGCCTCACCGGCATCGATCGAGAGCGGCCAGTCATCGACTTTGCGGTGGACAGTTGAGAACGCAACCAACGTGACGATTGCACCATCCCTGGGAACGGTGCAGTCTAACGGCAGCCGCCAGGTGTACCCAAGTGCCAGCACGACTTACACGCTGACGGCCAAAGGACCGGGAGGAACGGATGAAGCGACGACGTACGTCAGTGTCACAGCGCCCGTGACGGCGTCGGCCGCGCCGGCCAAGCCATCGTTGGCGGACTTGATGAGCTCGACCAAGGATGCCTACTTCGACTTTGACAAGTCGAGCCTGCGTACGGACGCCAAATCCGCGCTGTCCGGCGACGCCTCGACGCTGAAACAGATCTTCACGG
>JASHOO010000055.1 GCA_030041035.1 Bryobacteraceae bacterium
GAGCTGCTGGCGGTCGGGGGAATCGACGCGGTGATGGTCGGCCCTGCCGACCTTTCCATTTCGCTCGGCGTTCCGGGCGACTTTCAGCATCCCAAAATGGTGGAGGCTATGGAGAAAGTGCGCGACAGCTGCGTCAAGCGGAGCATTGCACCGGGCACCCAAACGCGCAACACAGCCCTGGCGAAATTCTGGAAAGAACGCGGCATGATTTTCTTGGGTTGCAGCAGTGACACCGCCATGCTTTATGAGCGGGCGGTGGAGCTGATCTCGCAGATCGGAGGCCATTAGGGTGACGACGCAGTCGCCCCAACAGCCCCGTCGAGAGAGTCTGTTGGGCCAAGGCGCCCTGCCCTACACAGCGCCATTTGGCATTTTTCTGGTTTTCCTGGCCGCGCGCTCATGGCTGCCGTTTCCCGCCGAGTGGGTCCAGGCGTTCCAGTTCGGGATCGTCTTGCTGGTGCTGATCACGCTTTCGCGCCATGCGATGCGCGGGCGAATGGCCCATCCGGTGGGCAGCGTTGTGCTGGGCGTGGCGGTATTTTGCATTTGGGTCGGGCCGGATCTGCTGTGGCCTGCATACCGCCACAACTGGCTTTTCGAAAACCGCCTCGTGGGGGCTGCCGCGAGCTCGCTCGCTCCGCGCCTCAGGACCAACGTGATGTTCCTGGTTTTTCGCGTGCTGGTCAGCGTGATCAACGTGCCGGCTCTGGAAGAATTGTTCTGGCGCGGGTGGATGATGCGCTGGCTGATCTCTACTAATTTTCGCGAGGTGCCGCTGGGCTCGTACACGGCGCGGTCGTTCTGGCTCGTCGCGATTCTCTTCGCCACCGAGCACGGGCCGTTCTGGGATGTGGGGCTCATCGCTGGAATTCTTTATAACTGGTGGATGGTCCGCACGCGCAGTCTAAGCGATTGCATGACAGCTCATGCGGTGACCAATGCGTGCCTGGCCTGGTACGTTCTGACACGCAACCAGTGGCAGTATTGGCTATAAGCAATAGATTTTTGGGTACCGTGAAGCATCGCCCAGACTAATTCGTCCGGAAACGCATCTCTGTAATTGACAGGCCATTTCCTTCTCCTGTCAACGACCGGACTTCGGACCGCGGCGGTGTCGGGACCCCGCGGTCTTCCGGCCTTCCCTCCCGCGACCATGAGCTATCATAAAGCACATTCATGAATCGCACGGACCTGCTCAAGCCGGGCGTGCCGCCGGCGGAGCGCATCTGACGGGCACACCGGCTCCCACGGCGCTGCGGCGTGACCTGGGGCTGCGGGATCTCGTGCTGTTCAACATCGCGGCGGTTGTAGGGATTCGCTGGCTGGCCGCGGCTGCGCACACCGGACCGGGGTCCGTCACACTCTGGCTGCTGGCTGCCGGCCTGTTCTTCGTTCCTTCGGCACTCACCGTGTCCGCGCTCTCGCGCCGCTTTCCGCAGGAAGGCGGAATTTACGTCTGGACGCGCCAGGCGTTCGGAGACTGGCACGGATTCCTGTGCGGTTGGTGCTACTGGGTAAGCAACCTATTCTACTTTCCCGGTCTGCTGCTGGCCGGCGTCGGCATGGCGGCAAGCGCACTCGGCTTTGCTGAAAATCGGATCGCGATCGTCGCGATTTCGCTCGTGGTGCTCTGGATCGCCTCCATCACCAACATCTACGGGCTGGGCATCGGCAAGTGGACGGGCAATATCGGCGCGCTTTCCACCTGCCTCACAGGCGTACTGTTGATCGCGCTGGGCGCCATCGTGTGGCGCCACAGCGGCTCAGCCACGCCCATGCGCATCCTACCCGAATGGAACCTCGACCGGCTCAACTTCTGGTCGCAGATCGCGTTCGCGTTCGGTGGGCTCGAACTGGCCGCGATTATGGGCGGCGAAATCCGCAATCCGCAAAAGACCATCCCCCGTGCGGCATGGATGGCAGGCCTCGCCATCGCCGCATTCTACATCGCCGGCACGGTGGCGATCCTGGTGCTGCTGCCACCCTACCGCGTGAGCATTGTCACCGGAATTGTGCAGGCGGCGGATGTGGCCGGCACAAGGCTGGGAATTCAGTGGCCGCCCGCTGCCATCGCGGCAGCAGTCTGCGTGGGTGTGACGGGACAGCTCGCGGTGTGGATCGCCGGAACCGCGCGCCTGCCTTTCGTCATCGGCATTGATCATTACCTGCCGCCGGTTTTCACCCGGTTGCACCCGCGTTGGGGGACGCCGCACCTTTCGATTCTGATCTTGACCGGGGCCTGCACGGTATTCGTCATCCTGATGCAGGCGGGCGAGAACCTGCGCATCGGCTACCAGTTGCTGGTGGACATGACGGTGATCCTGTACTTCGTTCCGTTCCTCTATTTGTTCGGTGCCGCCTGGAGATGCGGCGAACGGCTGAGTGCCGCAGCCGGGCTGCTGGTAACGCTGCTGGCCCTGGCACTCTCGTTCGCGCCGCCGCCGGACGTTTCTTCGATTCTGGTGTTTGAAGGGAAACTGGCTGGTGGGTTTGTGGTGCTGGCAATTGGGGCGAGGCTTTGTTTTCAGAGATATAGGTCTTAGTTGCATTAATGCATTTTTATGCATGATAATTTGTTGACATGCATGCATTTCTGGGGCATAATGCATTGCAGAGGGCCTGGAGTCAAAATGTCGAACGCGAATCCGGAGATCCTTTCGGAATCTGACAAGGTGCGGCACTACGTTGAGGTTCATTACCTGGAGCCCGCCAGGAAACGCGGCGACCGCGCTGTTACGGTTGTGGCTGGGGATATTCACCGTGCTCTTGGCCTGGTCAATCGTGTTCCGCTGGTGTGTAGTTCACTCAAGTTACGGCGTTTTCACGAAGCCAACCACGTGGTTTTGAGCGATGTGAGTGGGCCACGGTCCAAGCTCAGTACGACCGCACGCTTCACGTTCACCTTCGTTCCAGGAGATGCTCGCCAGACTGAGAAACCAAGAAATCCATTCTGGGATCTCCGGGGGATTGCGAAAGGCCTGTTTGAGAAGCCCGGAGACTGGGAAGCCTCCATTAGAAAAGATCGCGAGGAGATGACTGAAGCCTGCGACAAGCTGTGGCGCCGGTGAGCCGGATTTACTGGGACAGCATGCTCTTCGTGTATTGGTTCGAGGAGCACCCTGCCTACATAGAGCGAATGCAGCATATTCTCACCCGAATGGAGCTGCGAAACGATACGCTCTGCACCAGCTCTTTTGCAGTGGGCGAGGTGTTAGTCGGTCCTTATAAGAGGGGAGCGCCTGACGCGGCCGGCCGTATTCGAGAGACGCTCCGCCCTCCGTTTGCCGAAGTGCTTCCCTTCACCAACGATGCCGCGGATCACTACGCGCGGATTCGGGCCGAGCTGGATGTTTCGTCTAGTGACGCAATTCACTTAGCGTGTGCGGCGCATGCCGGAGTCGACCTTTTCCTAACGAATGACCGGAAATTGGTGGGCAAGATCGTTCCCGGCATTCAATTCATCGCGGGACTCGACTCCGACATCCTTTAGCCCGAATGTTAAAGTGATAGAAGACTCCGCAGTTCCGCTTCAATGATTCAACTCACCGGCGCAGCCAAGCGCTTTGGCCCCAAAACCCTGTTTGAAGAGCTCGATTGGCTGGTGACGCCGAACGAGCGCACCGGCATTGTCGGCGCGAACGGCACGGGAAAAACGACGCTGCTCAAGATCCTGGCGGGCATCGATTCGCTCGAAGGCGGCTCGAAGACCGTCATGAAGGGCGTCACCATCGGCTACCTGCCGCAGGATGGGCTTTCGCTCTCCGGCCGCTCTGTATTCGCGGAGTGCATGACGGTCTTCGCCAGTTTGCGGGCGCTCGAGGAGGAGCAGGAAACGCTCGCCGCGCGCATGGCGGAGCTCGACCCCACCAGCGACGAGTATGCGCAAGTCGCCGAGCGTTTTCATCGCGTGGAAAGCGAGTTTCGCGCGCGCGACGGTTATGCCATCGAGGCGCAGGTGGGCGCCGTGCTTTCCGGGCTGGGGTTCGGGCGCGAAGACTGGAAGCGGCGCACCGAGGAATTTTCCGGCGGATGGCAGATGCGCATCGCGCTGGCCAAGCTGCTGCTCGAGAAACCCAATCTGCTGCTGCTCGATGAGCCCACCAACCACCTGGATCTCGAAGCGCGCAACTGGCTCGAAGGGTATCTGGCCGATTATCCGCACGCCTTCGTGCTGGTCTCGCACGACCGCTATTTTCTCGACGTGACCGTCAAGCGCATCGCCGAGCTGTGGAACAAGCGCGTCCATTTCTACTCGGGCAACTTTTCGCGCTACGAGAAGCAGAAGACTGAGCGGCGCGCGCAACTCGAAGCGGCGTACAAAAACCAGCAGGATAAGATCCACCAGCTCGAGACCTTTATCAATCGCTTCCGTTATCAGGCAACCAAGGCCAAGCAGGTGCAGAGCCGCATCAAGGAGCTGGAAAAGATCGAGCGCATCGAGCTGCCGCCGGAAGAAAAGACCATCCACTTCCACTTCCCGCAACCCAAGGCGAGCGGGCGCGTAGTGGCGGAATTGAAGGGTGTGGCCAAGAACTACGGGGAGAAGCTGGTGTTCTCAGGCGTGGATTTCGTCATCGAGCGGGGCGACCGGGTGGCGCTCGTAGGCGTCAACGGCGCCGGTAAATCGACGCTGATCAAGATCCTGGCGGGCATCGAGCCGTTAACCGCGGGCGAGTACACGCTGGGACACAACGCCGTGCCGGATTACTTTGCACAGGATCAGTACAAGGAACTCGACCCGGAGGTTCGTATGATCGACGACCTTTCGGCGGTCGCGCCGCGTGCCACCAACACCGAGCTGCGCAGCATTCTGGGCTGTTTCCTGTTCTCGGAAGACGACGTTTTCAAGCCGATTGGCGTGCTCTCGGGCGGTGAGCGCAACCGTTATGCGCTGGCCCGGATGCTCATGATGCCCGGCAACTTCCTGCTGCTGGACGAGCCGACCAACCACCTCGACATGCGCGCCAAAGACGTGCTGCTGGAAGCTCTGGAGGAGTTTTCAGGAACGGTGGTGTTTGTTTCGCATGACCGGTACTTTATCGACAAACTGGCGACACGGGTTTTCGAAATCGGCGAGGGTGCCGTGCACATTTTTCCGGGAAATTACGAGGATTACCTGTGGCGAAAAGAAGGGGGAGCTTCGGTTCAGGCGCAAGCGGCAGCGGCCGAACCGGAACTCGAGCCACCGCCTGCCGCCCGGCAGGCCGCTCCGCCCAAGCCGGCTGCGCCTAAGCGCGAGGGAACGGGCCGGCTCAACCCCATTAGGCTGCGCCAGATGAAAGAGCGGCGGCGGGCAATCGAGGATGAAGTCACGCGGCTCGAGGTCGAGATTGCCGATTTCGAGCAGGCCCTGGCTCATTTCCGCAGTGCCGAAGAAACGCGGGACCTCACCGATCTGCTGAACGCCCGCCGCAAGGACCTGGAAGGTCTGCTGGCCGAGTGGGAAACCGTGGCACAGACGATCGAAGCGAACCGGTAGAAAATCGTTTTGGCTTGGGGAGCGCGCTATTCCTGCGCCGGCATCTGTTGTTCGATGTCGTGCCACGCGCTGATCTTGAGCCGGCGGCAGACCCAGCAAAGCTGCTCAGAAGCGCCCTCTGTGACTTCGGCGCCACACACCGTGCACTTCAGGACGCTCTTGGCCTTGTCGGGGGAAATCGACCGTTTGGCCTGCTCCAGAATCTCAGGCGCAACGATTGGTTCGACTGGCTTGATTGCCGGCTTACGTCTCATAAAACATCCTACTATCGCAGAAAAATGCGCCAGTTACAATACGGTACTTACCTGCAAGTACCGCAATTACGCCGCTTCCAACACCTGGAGAACGGCCGCCACATCCAGCGTGGCCGAGCAACGCCCGCACTTCTGTCCAGGCACTACCCGCACGGTTTTACCGACTTGTTCCACGTCGGCATCCACGGTGTGGGTGCAGATCGGGCAATGAACCTGCCCTTTGAACCGTTGCCTCGTAATGGCTTTCACCATTGCCTTCGCCTCCTCACTTCACCAGACGCAAAGCTTATAGCAAAGGTTGTGCCAAGTTTCGTAATTTTTCTCAGCCCCCCTCAACTGCGGGTGCCGTTTTACACCGAGTAGGTCCGGCCGCGATGGGCCCCGATCAAAATCTGGAACAACCGGTGGCCGACCAACTCGTGGAGGCTCAACAACTCGCGGTGAGCCGCGGTTACCGCCTCGGCATCCCGCACATCCACCGGCTCGCCGCCCGCCTTCAGCGCGTCCGTAGCATCTTTGATGATCGGATCGGCCAAAACGTCGCCGGCCATTTCCCATAAAGTGATGAAACGGTCCACGGCTGTCGGAAAGCTGACGGCAAAAACACCACTGTTGCTGGTGGTGCGGGGAGGTTTGTAGTCCAGATTGAACGGGCCGTTATAGTTATGGCTGCGCAGTAGGACCAGCACGTTCAGCCAGTCCAGAGGATTCACCAGGCCCACGGCGATGTCTACGTCGTGCTTGAGACGGTAACCGTCGTTAATGTCGAAATGCCATAACTTGCCGGCCAGAAGGGCCCGCGCCAGGGCAGCTCGCGGCGCGCCACCCCACATCAGCTCGTGCAGATACTCCGGGTTCAGGCCAACCATTTCCGGGTGTGTGAGCACGCCGGAAAAAATGAACGCCAGCATGGCGTCGCTGGTGGGCAGCAGGATCTCCGCCTGCGGCTCGAAAGGCTTGGCTTCCAGGCAATGCTTCAAAGTGGGACGGTGCTTCTTCTTGGCGACGGCGATATCGTGCTCGCAGGCGGCGTTCAGCGCACCGGCGTACCATTTCAGCGTTTCGGTCTCCTCCACGGCGCCCTGGGTATAGTAGCCGAGCGACCCCGGCCAGTAGACGGCGAACTGCGCTCCCAGCTCGTGGCCGACCTCCACCGTGTTTTTGACCCGGAACGCCGCGTACTCGCGGACTTGAGGTGATTCGGCGGCTGGGCTGGCCGCCCAAACGGCGTGGAAAAACGTCTCCGTCGTCACCATGGAGCACTTGAGCCCGTGCTTCTTGAGGCTCTTACCGATGCGGTCCACAATCGACCCCTGCTCGTCCTTGCCCAAGGCCTCCGTTGGGATCACATCGGTGTCGTGGGTAGTCCAGTACCCGATGCCGATCTTGGCGTACTCGCGGATTACGTCTTCGAAGCCCACCGGCTGACGCGTAGGCGCATGAAACAGGGCCTGGCCCTGGTAGGCCGCGGCCCATTGCGGGCCGGATATGTAGTACTTTCGCCGGGTTTCGGGGCTGTAGGCGCCGCCGCAGGCCTTCATCAACCGGCTGACCAAAGCTTGCTGCTTGCTGCTGGGAACGGGCTTCATGGAATCTCCGCAGCAGACATCATATCAGCGCCGGTGCCGGGTGTAAGAGCTGTTCAATGCACCGGCACATTCACAACCAGCACCCGCTTGGGGCCTTTGCCGACCTTCAGCCGCGTCAGTTCGCGCCGCGTGCGAGTGTCGATAATCGAGCAGTCATTCGAATCGCTGTTACTCACCGCGCAGTATTTTCCATCCGGTGAAAAACTGATCCAGTTGGGGCATTTCCCGACGTGAATCATGGGCGAGGTCTTCTTGCTGCTCAGTTCATAGACGTAAACTCCACTATCGGCAAGGCTGGTGATCCAGAGCTCGCGGCCATCCGGAGTGAGCGCCAGGCCATGCGTGGGAGTGTTCACCTCCAAGGGACAATCCAGCGGCGGCGCCGGCGGCAGTTCCACTTTTTCAATCACCTTACGGGAGGCAATGTCGGCGATGACGAATCCGTGCAGATTGGTCAGCGCGGTATAGAGCCACTTTTCGTCCGGCGAGACCGAATAGGGCCGTGGAATGCCGCCGACCGGTATTTTCGCCGAGTACTCCATCGTCTTTAAATCAATCCTGTCGATTTCATCGCCCCCCATGGAAGACACGTACATGTCGTGGTTGTTTCCGGCGTTGAAGCAGTTGTGCGGTTCCTTGACGGGAAGCACCTTGACGACTTTCTTCAGCTCGGTATCGACGATATCCACGGAGTTTCCGTCGCGGATGGGCACTCCCACATAGCGGCCGTCGGGAGTGGCGGCGCACTCGTTGGGTCTGCCCTTGACGGGGATGGTCTCGAGGATTTTTCCTGTAACCGGGTCGATGGTTTTGAGGTTTTTCTCTGCCTCAATTGTGGTGAAGAGCCTGCGGCCATCGGCGGGCGCGCACAGGCCGTGAGGTTCGTTGCCGACTTTAAAGGTATCGACCAGCTTCAGGGTAGCTAAATCGATGACCGAGATATCATTCCCCAGGCTGTTGTCGACGTAGAGGAGCATGCGGGAAGCGCTGTCGGTCGATGCCGCGTGGGCGGCGGCCGCCGCCAGTAGTGCTATCGCCACGCGGGTGGATAGAAAGAAAGGTCGCATGTTTTGGCCAGTGTACACCAGTTGCGAAGCCGCAGCCGGGACGCTATGGAGGGTCTCCTCAACTTGACGCGGTTCTCAGCGGCTCCCTACAATGAACTTGAGAAGGAGGCCGTATGCGTTCCATTGGCTTTCCTGAACTGGTCGTCATTCTCGTGGTGTTCATGCTGCTTTTTGGCGGCAAGAAAATTCCCGAGATGGCGAAGGGTTTGGGCGAAGGCATCCGCAACTTCAAGACTGCCCTGAAAGACGAAGAGCAGAAGGGCGATAAACCGGCTGGAGAAGAGAAGGTCGGAGAAAAGAAGTCGGCGTAGGACTTCGATAAGCTGCCCGCACGTGGGGCGGATTCCTCTCGGCTTCAGAAGATCAAAAAAGAAAACCCCGCGAGGGATCGCGGGGTTTTCTTTTACGCGGAAACTTCCGTTACTTCTTCTTGGGCGGCACGATCGCGTCCTTCGCCGCCTTCGCCACGCGGAACTTCACCACTTTCTTGGCCGGAATCTTGATTGCCTCTCCCGTCGCCGGGTTGCGGCCCATCCGAGCCTTCCGGTCCACCCGAACCAGCCGACCCAATCCGGGCAGCACGAATACACCATTCTTCTTCACTTCAGAAATCGCCAGGCTGCCAAGATGATCCAGCAACTGCCGGGCAGTTTTGTTCGGTACCTCCGTAGCTTCCGCCAGCGACCGGACCAACTGAGTCTGCGTCATTCGTTGATTGGCCATTCAACCTCCTCAGATTTGAACTCACACATCGAACACGACCTGACTGGGGACGCGCACCCTTGCTATCCCACAAATCGTTTCAATGATACGGAAGGTGAAAGCCGAAGTAAAGAGAAAACACGCGAAAATGGCCTATTTTTCGCTGTTTTTTACGATGTGGTGCGTGAACGGGCGCGCTGCGCGCTATTTCTGGGGCGCCGAAGCGATGGCCGCCTTGGCCGATCCGTTTTCACCGGTGGCGAGCAAGCCCAGCATCGAGCGTAGCTCCGCGTCGATTTTCCCGCGCACTTCCGGATTCTCGATGAGGAACTGCCGTGCGCTCTCCCGGCCCTGCCCGATACGCTGGCCTTTGTAACTAAACCACGAACCGCTCTTTTCGATGAGGTTGCGTGTAACACCCGTGTCCAGCAGGTCGCCCTCGCGCGATGTTCCCTGCCCGTACAGAATGTCGAACTCGGCTTCGCGAAACGGCGATGCCACCTTGTTTTTGACTACTTTTACCCGGGTCCGGTTGCCCACCACGTTATCGCCGTCCTTAATGGCGGCAATGCGGCGGATATCCAGCCGTACCGACGAATAGAATTTCAGCGCGCGGCCGCCGGTGGTGGTTTCGGGGTTGCCGAACATCACCCCGATCTTCTCCCGAACCTGATTGATGAAGATCAGGCAGGTGTTGGTCTTAGACACCGCTCCAGTGAGCTTGCGCAGCGCCTGCGACATCAGCCGCGCCTGCAAACCCATGTGGCTGTCCCCCATCTCGCCTTCCAGCTCCGCCTTGGGCACCAGCGCCGCCACCGAATCCACTACCACCACGTCGATGGCGCCCGAAGCCACCAGCGCGCCCGTGATCTCCAGCGCCTGCTCGCCGCAATCCGGTTGCGACACGAGCAGGTTATCCACGTCTACACCGAGCTTGCGTGCATAGGCCGGATCGAGGGCGTGCTCGGCGTCAATGAAAGCCGCACTTCCGCCCGCCCGTTGGGCCTCGGCGACCACTTGCAGCGCGATGGTCGTCTTGCCCGAGGATTCCGGACCGAACACCTCTACCACTCGCCCGCGCGGCACACCGCCCACCCCGAGCGCCGTATCGATCGAAATCGATCCGGTCGAGATCACCGCAACCGGCACCACCGTTCCCGACCCCAGCCGGAGAATCGAGCCTTTGCCAAACTGCTTTTCCAATTGAACCAGGGTCTGATCGATAATCTTACGGCGCTCTTTTTCTTCCATGCTCTGGAAGTGGAACGCCACGAACCATCTTCTCAGTCCAAAAAACCTTAGCGCCCTCGCGTGGCCGCACCGGCCGGAGCCTGCCGCGCCTGCGGCGGTTCGGCTTTTACGGGCGGAGCCGCTCCGCCGTTCACCGCCTGCTCAGGCTTGATCAGGCCCAGCGCCTTGCGCACGTCGGTTTCGAGCTGCTGGCGAATATCGGCATTGTCCTTGAGAAACTGCTTGGCGTTCTCGCGCCCCTGGCCGATCCGGTCCCCTTTGTAGCTGAACCACGAACCGCTCTTCTCCACCAGGTTCTGCGCGACGCCGATGTCCATCAAATCGCCCTCGCGCGAAATGCCCTCCCCGTAAATGATGTCGAACTCCGCTTCGCGGAACGGCGCCGCCAGCTTGTTCTTCACCACTTTGACCTTCGTCCGGTTGCCGACGACCGCTTCGCCGTCCTTGATGGCCGCGATGCGCCGGATATCCACGCGCACCGAGGCATAGAACTTCAGCGCGCGCCCGCCTGTAGTGGTTTCCGGGTTGCCGAACATCACGCCGATTTTTTCGCGGATCTGGTTGATGAAGATCAGACACGTTTTCGATTTCGCAACCACGCCCGTGAGCTTGCGCAACGCCTGCGACATCAGCCGCGCCTGCACGCCCATGTGGCTGTCGCCCATTTCGCCATCGAGTTCCGCTTTGGGCACCAGCGCGGCCACCGAATCGACCACCAGGACATCAATGGAGCCGGACGCAATCAGCGCACCGGTGATTTCCAGCGCCTGTTCGCCGTAGTCCGGCTGTGAGACGAGCAAGTTGTCCACGTCCACACCCAGCTTGCGCGCGTAGATGGGATCGAGGGCGTGCTCGACATCGATGAATGCCGCCATGCCGCCCTTTTTCTGCGCCTCCGCCACCACTTGCAGCGCGATGGTCGTTTTGCCCGACGATTCCGGACCGTAGATCTCGCACACGCGCCCGCGCGGGAAACCGCCGATGCCCAGCGCCGCATCGAGCGCGATCGAACCGCTCGAAATCACCGACACCGGCATGATGGCTTCCTTCGATCCCAGCCGCAGAATCGAGCCTTTGCCGAACTGCTTCTCAATTTGTCCGAGCGTCAGCTCCAAGGCGCGCGCGCGTTCTTTTTCTTCCATGAGGGAAACTCCTGTTTTCTTCGCGGGGGTGGTGAAACCAAAATTATACCGTGCCTCGGGCACGCGTGCCGCCGTCTGTCATAAGCTGATGAGTTCCGATGCCCGATCCCGATATTCTCGTTCCCGCCGCTGATGTGACCGCGTTCGCCACGCGCCTGCTCGATGCGGTTGGCGTGCCGCCGACCAAGTCGCAGCTCGTGGCCGAGTCACTCGTTGCCGCCAATCTGCGCGGAGTCGATTCGCATGGCCTGCAATTGCTGCCCTACTACCTCGAACAAATCGAGTGGGGCGATATGGACGCCATCACCGACGGCCGCGTGATTTCGGAGATCGGCTCGTGCCTGCTCTACGATGGGCAGAACGGCATCGGCCAGGCAATTTCCGATATCTGCTGTGCGCACGCCATCCGCATCGCGGCGGCCTCGGGCTTGGGCATGGTGGTGGCGCGCGAGTCCAATCACTTCGGAGCGGCCGCGTTCTGGGCGCAAAAGATGGCGGACGCCGGATTAATCGGCATCGTGATGTGCAACGCTTCAGCGCTCGTGCCGCCGTGGCAAGGCAAAGAGCCGCGCCTGGGAACCAATCCCATCTGCATGGCCGTTCCCGGCGGAGAGGAGCATCCCTGGCTGCTCGATATGGCCACCACTACCGTTGCGGCGGGCAAGATTTTCAAAGCCAAAATCAACGGCCAGCCGCAGATTCCCCCGAACTGGGCCATGGATGCCGAAGGTGTTCCCACCACCGACACCGAGACCGCCCTTGCGGGCCTGCTGATGCCGCTCGGCGGCTATAAGGGCAGCGGCCTCGCCATGATGGCCGAGATCCTTTGCGCCGTGCTCAGCGGCGGCGCCATGAGCACTGAACTCGGCGGCATCCGCTTCCGCGGCAAGCCCGTGCGCGTCAGCCAGATGTTTTTGGCCATCGACATCGCGCGTTTTCTGCCGGTCGCCGAATTCCGCGCCCGCATGGACCGCCTGATCCGCATCATGAAGACCACGCCTCCGGCAAAAGGCTACAGCGAGGTGCTCGTCGCCGGCGACCCCGAGTGGCGCATGGAACAGGAACGGCGCAAGAGCGGCATCCCCGTCGGGCCAGGGACGTGGAAGGCGCTGTGCGAGGCGGGGGAGAGGTTGGGAGTGAGGGCGCCGGTGCGATGAGCGCCTGAAGCGTTTACAATTGCGCTAGGGAGTTCGATCCGGGTGCGGACGGGTATCGCCGGTTTGGCCGTGACCGCGCTTCTGGCCCTCAACGCCGCCGATCGGAATCCTTTTGACCGCGGAAGGATCCTTTCCGTTCGGATTGCCAAGACGAAACCCTGCTTTGGCGACGGGAATCGCGACATTATTGTGCAGGTGCTTTCGAGCGGTCGCGTACGAATCAGCGACCGAGAGGCGGTGGACCGCAGGTCGCTGGCGCGACGCTTGGCACAGATATTCGAGACCCGCGATTACCGGGTTGCTTACATGGTCGCTAAACCTGAGGTCTCCTGGGGCGAGGTCCTGGTCGTAATCCAGATCGCCGCCACTCAGGTCGACTACGTGGCCATTCTTACGCCTGCGGTTTCCACAGATCTCGAGCGGCGAATGCGAAACGGCACGGATGTCTGCCTCGATCCGAATTTGCCATCTGACTACACCGGCCACTCTTCGCCCAGACACTGATTCCCGAAACCCACGGATCCAGTCATTCATCCGGGAAGCTTGTTCAATCTGTTACAAGTGTATTCCCAACGGCCGCCGCGGTTACTCCACCTGACCCCGGGGTGTAAACTGGCGGACATGGCAAATTCCGATCCCGTAAACCAGCCTGACCGCCGGCATTTCTTGAAGCTGGCCGGAACCGCGGCCGCACTCACGGCAAAATCCTACGCCAGAGTCCTCGGAGCGAACGATCGCATCCGCCTGGCGCAACTCGGATGCGGCGGGCGTGGAGGCGGCCACATCCACATGGTGCATCTGGCGGCGAAGCAAACGCCGGTGGAAGTGGTTGCGGTGTGCGACATCTGGAGTGTCGCGCGTGAGCGCCGCGCCAAGCAGGTAACCGACCTGTTCGGCACGCAACCGGCCGTCTTCAAGTATTCCGAGGAGATGCTGGCGCGTCCGGATATCGACGGCGTCATGATCGCGACGGGCGATTTTCAGCACGCCAAGCTCTGCATCGACGTCGTCCAGGCCGGCAAGGACTGCTACGTCGAGAAGCCCTTTGCCAACGTCCTCGAAGAAGCCAAATCCGCGCGCAAAGTGGTGAAGGCGTCGAAGCAAGTCGTGCAGATGGGTACACAGCATCGTAGCCAGCCCTATCCGCTCGCTGTGCGCGACATCATCCGCTCCGGCCGAATCGGCGACGTCGCGCACATCACGCAGGAGTGGAGCACGAATGAGCCCCGCTGGCGCTACATTCCCCGCTCCGACGACGGTAAGCATCCGACCCTATTAAAAGAAGAGGACACCGACTGGAAGCGCTGGCTTTTGGGGAAACCCTACCGGCCCTTCGATCCCCACGTCTACCTGGAATTCCGCCTCTACCGCGACTATTCCTCCGGCATCTTCGATCAGTGGCTGAGCCACGGAAGCGATCTGGTTCACCTCTGGACTGACGAAACGCATCCGGTGAGCGCGGTCGCAACAGGCGGCGTGCTGACCTGGAAAGACGGCCGCGAGAATCCCGACAACGCGACGGTTTCGCTCGTGTATCCGAAGGGCTTCCTTTACACCTACACCACCAGTTTCTCCAACAGCTACCGCAGTCACGGCCGGATTTACGGGCGCGACGGCACCATCGAGAACTTCGGCGGCGAGGGTGCGTCTTTGTTCATGGTGACCCGGGAGGGCGGCCGGCACGAGGTGGATCCGGAATCCATGATGGGGCCGGTTTACAAAGCCGTTCCGGGAATGGGTCCGGAGATCGACAAGGCGGAGATCATCAAACTGCCGGATGCGCCGGCGCCGAATTCGATGGGTCCCAGCGATGACGACGTGGCTCACCTCATGAACTGGCTGAACGCCATGCGCTCACGAAACGAGCCCAACGCCACCGTCGACCACGGCTTCTCGCATGCCATTGTGTGCATCATGGCCGCGCAGTCCTATTGGTCGGGCAAGAAACTGTACTGGAACCAGGCGACAGAGGAGATTGTGGATACGGCGGTGTGAAGGGGGCGTAGTGCTCGGAAGACGCACGCTCTTGGACGACCCCTACGCTAGAATATCCCTTGATGCCTGACGATCCCGCCACGCCTGCGGAAAGCTTCGAAGCTTCGCTCGACGAACTGGAAAAAGTCGTCAAGCAGCTCGAGGCCGGTGATCTGCCGCTCGAACGCTCGCTCGAATTGTTCGAGAAGGGCATGGCGCTCAGTGAGGCCTGCCGCAAGCAGCTCGAAAATGCGGAAACCCGCGTCGAAATGCTCATCCGCAAAGACGGCAAGGTCCAGCCCGAGCCGTTCCGCCCCGATAAAGCATGAGCTTCAGCGAGCACCTCGCGCGCCAGCAGCAGCTCATCGACCGCGAACTCGATCGATTGGTTCCCGCCGAAAGCGTTCCGCCCGAAATGCTCCACCGCGCCATGCGCTACAGCTTGTTCGCGGGCGGCAAGCGCATCCGGCCGGTGCTGTGTCTCGAAGCCGCGTACGCCGTTTGTGAAGGCGTACCCGGCGTTGAGACCGCGGCCTGCTCGCTCGAATTCATCCACACCTATTCACTCATCCACGACGACCTGCCCGCGCTCGATAACGACGATTATCGCCGCGGCAAGCTGACCTCGCACAAAGTCTTCGGCGAGGCCATGGCCATTCTCACCGGCGACGCGCTGCTCACCCTCGCGTTCGAAACGCTCTCGAAGATGGATGGCGTGCCGGACGATCGCAAAACCCGCGCGATCGCGGAACTGGCCACGGCCGCTGGAACAGTCGGCGGCATGATCGGCGGCCAGGTGGCCGATCTCGAAGGCGAAGGCAAGCCGCCCAACGCGCAGTTGCTCGAATCCATCCATCGCGCCAAAACCGGTGCACTGCTTCGCGCGAGCGTACGCATGGGCGCCATCTATGCGGGCGCGGACGCGCGTCAGCTCGAGGCCATTTCCCGTTTCGGCGAGCATATCGGCCTTGCGTTCCAGATCGTCGATGACATTCTCGATGTCGAGGAATCGAGCGAAGCCCTCGGCAAGACCGCCGGCAAGGACGCGCAGCAGCATAAGATCACCTTCCCCGCCGTCTACGGCCTCGAAGAGTCTCACCGCATGGCCGAGCGCGAGCGCCAGTGCGCCCACCAGGCCGTCGGAATATTCGGCGCGCGCGCCCACCGCCTGCGTGAGCTGGCCGATCTGATCGTGCAGCGCAAGTCATGAGACAGCGGCTCGATCGTCTGCTGGTCGAGCGCGGTCTGGCCGATTCCCGCGAAAAGGCGCAGGCGCTCATCATGGCGGGCGACGTTTCGGTCGACGGCCAGAAAGCGCTCAAGCCCGGACACGCTGTCGATGCTGCAAGCCCTATCGAAATCGCGGGCAAACCGCCTTACGTCGGCCGCGGCGGCCTCAAGCTCGCGGCCGCACTGGCGCATTTCCAGATCGGCGTCACGAGGTCGATCTGCCTCGATATCGGCTCCTCCACCGGCGGATTCACGGACTGCCTGTTGCAGCATGGCGCCGCTCGCGTGCACGCGGTCGACGTCGGCTCGGGCCAGCTCGATTGGAAACTGCGCAGCGATGCGCGCGTCGTGGTCCATGAAGGCATCAACGCGCGCCATCTGCGCTTCGAAGACATAGGCGAACCGGTGGACCTCGCCACGCTGGATGTCAGCTTCATCTCCGTCACCCTGATTCTGCCGGCTGCCGTGCCCCTTTTGCGCTCCGACGGCCGGATGGTTATACTCGTCAAACCGCAGTTCGAAGTGGGGAAAGGACACGTGGGAAAAGGTGGCATCGTGCGCAATCCGCAACTGCACCGCGAGGCCTGCGTGCGCGTCGAAGACGCCGTGAAGAACCTAGGTTTCGAGGCGGCCCTCATGGAAAGCCCGATCCTCGGCGCTGAGGGGAACAAGGAATTCCTGCTTTATGCCCGACATTAAAACCGTCGGCATCGTTTCGAAACCCGATGTGCCGGCGGCGGCCGAACTGGTGCCGAAACTGATGGCCTGGCTGCAAGAGCGCGGCATCACCATCCGCTATGACGCGGAAACGGCCGCCTATTCGGGACTGACCGGCTTCGTGCCGCGAGCCGAGCTCGCCGAACGCGCCGACCTCGTCATCGTGCTGGGTGGTGACGGCACGTTGCTCTCCGCGGCACGCGCCATTGCGGGCCGCGACATTCCACTGTTCCCGGTAAACCTGGGCGGCCTGGGTTTCCTCACGGCGATCACCATCGACTCGCTGTTCCCCGATCTGGAGCGCGCCTTCCGCGGTGAGCATCGCATCGGCAAGCGCAAGCTGCTGCATTGCCAACTCGTCCGCGACGGCAATGTTGTGGGCGAGTACGAAGCGCTCAACGACGTCGTGATCACCAAATCCGCGATCGCGCGCATGATCGATCTGGATGCTCACGTAGACCAGATGTTCGTGTGCCGCTACAAAGCCGACGGCCTCATCGTGGCTACCCCTACAGGCTCGACCGCCTACTCGCTCTCCGCCGGCGGCCCCATCATCTTCCCTTCCGTCGGTTGCCTCTGCCTGACGCCCATTTGTCCGCACATGCTCACCAACCGTCCGGTGATCGTGCCCGAGACCAGCATCATCCGCATCACCTGCCTGGCGGAAGGCCAATCGTTTCTGACCATCGACGGGCAAGTCGGCGAGCCCCTCCAGCACAATGACCAGGTCATCTGCCGCAGCTCCGCGCACACCCTGCTGCTGGTCCGGCCGCCGAACATGCTCTTCTTCGACGTGCTGCGTCAGAAGCTCAAATGGGGAGAACGGTGAAGCGGATCTCGCTCACCGCCTGGATCTTCATCGGCATGGCGGCGGGAATCGCGATCGGCATCGCGGCCCCTGGGTTTGCCGTTCATCTTTCACCCGTCAGCAACATCTTCCTGCGGCTCATCCGCTCCATCATCGCCCCGCTGATCTTCGGAACGTTGGTCTATGGAATCGCGGGTTCGGGCGACCTGAAGCGCATGGGCCGCATCGGACTCAAAGCCATCGTCTACTTCGAAGCCGTCACCACGGTTGCGCTGTTCCTCGGGCTCGCGGCCGTGAACCTGGTGCAACCGGGAGCCGGCATGAAGCTCGCGCCTGTCGAGGAGACAGGCATTCCGCAGGTTCATCCCAGCGCCGCATCCACCATCGAGCACGTCTTTCCCTCGAGTGTCATCGACGCCATGGCCCGCGGCGACGTCCTCGAAATCGTGGTCTTCTCGTTTCTGTTTGGCGCTGCGTGCGCGGCTGTCGGCATCAAGGCGAAGCCGGTCGTCGCTTTCTGCGAGTCGCTCGCGCAGGTCATGTTCCGATACACCAACTATGTGATGTACCTGGCGCCATTGGGTGTCGCCGCGGCCATCGCGGTCACCGTGGCCGGCAAGGGCTGGTCGGTGCTGTTGGGCCTGGGCAAGCTGGTGCTGACGATGTATGCCGCCCAGGCGGTGTTTGTCACACTCGTGCTCGGATCGATCGTGATGCTGTTCCGGATTCCCGCGGGCGCCTTCTATCGCGCCGTGCGCGAGCCGTTTCTTCTGGCCTTCTCGACCGCTTCGAGCGAAGCCGCGCTGCCGGTGGCTCTCGAGAATATGGAACAGTTCGGCGTTCCGCCGCACATCGTGGCGTTTGTGCTGCCCACCGGCTACAGCTTCAACGCCGACGGATCAACGCTCTACCTCTCGCTGGCCTCGGTCTTCGTCGCGCAGGCCGCGGGCGTTCACCTCGCGCTGGGCCAGCAGCTCCTCATGATGCTGACCCTCATGCTGACCACCAAAGGCGTGGCCGGTGTGCCGCGCGCTGCGCTGGTGATCCTGGCCGCCGCGCTTTCCAGTTTTCACCTGCCCATGGAAGGTGTCGCGGTGCTGCTGGGCGTGGACGCCATCCTGGATATGGCACGCACTTCAGTCAATGTGCTGGGCAATTGCCTCGCGTCCGCCGTCGTCGCCAGGTGGGAAGGCGTGGACTTCGCGCCAGCCCCCTAGATCGGCGCCCGCGCCAGGCTGGTGATGAAATGGATGCCCGGAATGTTCTTGCGGCTGAGCCGGTCGTCATTGGTAATGAACAGATCCACGCCCGCCGAAGCCGTGCAAGCGAGCTGGATGGCATCGGGCGAGCGAATCGTCTTATCGCGGCGAATGCGCGCGTAGTGTCCGGCTAGCACTTCACCGATCACCAGAGTACTGGTTGCCAGGCTGTCGCCCCGCTCGATCATTCTCAAACGGAGCACCAATGTTTACAAACCAAACATCAAGAGAGGATGTAAGCCCGAGAGCCTTTCCGTCCGCGCTTATGCCGGAACCGGCACTTCCAGCTTGGCGAACCAGGGCTTGGCGGATCTGATGGCGTCATTAACGGCGTTGATGTTCTTCACTCCGTCGTTGGCCAGCCAGTCTTCAAGCGCCTTGGCACCCTGCTTGGCGTAGATGGGAATGCCTTCTTTCCAGGTGGCGCGGCCGCAAAGCACGCCGGAGAAATCGGTGCCCGCCTCCGCCGCCATGTGCAGCGATTCGGTAAACTGCGCATTGCTCACGCCGGCGCTCAAGTAGATGAACGGTTTCGAAGCCACGGCCGCGGCCTTCCGGAAATGATCCAGGGCTTCGCTGCGCGAATACACCTTGGTACCTTTGAACACGCTCGACCCCTCCACGAACTCGGCGTTGATAGGCACTTCCACCTTGAGCACGTCCACGAAGTATTGCGGCTTGGAGAATTCCTGCATGCTTTTGGTGACGATTTCCGGCTTGCGCCTGGCGTATTCCGGACCTTTTTCGTCGCCGCCCTGGGGATCGTAGCCCACGAACTCGAGGAAGAAGGGGATGTCGTAAGTCTTGCACTCGGCGCCGATGCGCTCGATGAAGGCGTGCTTGATGTCGTTGACTTTCGTGTCCTCGAAGGGGGTGTAATAGATGAGGATCTTGACCGCGTCTGCGCCCCAATCGACGATGCGTTTCACCGAAACGTGCGGCAACAGGTCCGGCAGACGGCCGGGCTGGGTGTTGTCGTAGCCGCTGGCTTCATAGGCCAGCAGCAGTCCTGCATTCTTGGCCCTCGCCTTGGCGGCCGGCAGCCCCCACTCGGGATCGAGTAGAATGCCGCTCGCGTGCGGCGTCAGCACCTTGCTGACCGCGACCTTGAACTCGCTCATCATCTCGTCGGTAACCTGTTTCTTGTCGATGCCGCGAGCGGCCGCAAGCGATTTCTGCAAGCTCCCGCGCTGGTCCATGGCGGCTGCGGCAATCACCCCGGCTTTGTTCGCGAGCGCCTTCATGCGCCGCGTCTTACCTTCTGACAGTCTCATTTGCGTCTCCTTTTACGTATTCCAGAACTGGTTGCCGCGTCCAAAGATCCAACCGGCGAAAATAGGCCCGGGCGCGGGTGACATCTTTCCATATCTGTGCTTTGAGAGCCTCGGGACTCTCGAACTTCCGCTCGTCGCGCAGCCGCCGGAGAAACTCCACCCGAATCGAACGCGGCGTCTCACCTTCCAGCGGGTCGAGCAAAAACGTTTCGATCGACAGTCCGCCGCCGGCGTTGAACGTCGGCCGGTAGCCGACGTTAGTGACCGAGTGCCAGCTCCGGCCGCCGTCAAGATCGATGGTGCGCGTCACGTAGACGCCCACCTTGGGCAAAAGCTCAGAGCGTGGCGCCAGATTGAGGGTGGGCACGGTTTTTCGCGATCCTACGCCGCGGCCCGCCACCACGTCGCCCTCGAGCGCAAACGGCCGCCCCAGAAAGCGTCCGGCCCGCGCGACATCGCCCGCTTCCACCAGTTGGCGCAGCCCGCTCGACGAAATCCGCATGCCCCGGCAGGAAACTGCGGGCACGACCTCGGTCTGAAATCCGAGCCGCTCGCCCAATGCTTTCAGCAGATGGGTATCTCCGGCCTTCTTGTTTCCGAAGCGGAAGTTCTCTCCCACCACCACGGCGCGCGCGCCAAGCCGGTTCACCAGGATCTGGCGGACGAATTCTTCGGCCGTCAGGCGCGCCACCTCAGCGGTGAACGGCAGAATGAGCACCTGCCGGATTCCTTCCTCACGCATCAAAGCCGCACGCTCGTCCAGCGTGGTCATGAGGCGCGGCACACGCTCCGGCGCCACCACCCGCGCCGGATGCGGATCAAAGGTCAAAACGGATGGCTTCCATTGGTTTTGTCCGGCGATTTCGCACACGCAACGCAGGATTTGCCGGTGCCCGGTGTGCACACCATCGAAGTTGCCGATGGTGACGGCCGACGGAGCGAAGTCGCGCGGCACTTCGTCCAGGCTGCGAAACAGGCGAAACGGCGCCGGCATTTAATCGCCCCCCACCGTAATCTCCAGCCCGTCATAGGCCAGCCGGATGTGCGCGGGCAGCGTGTCCTCGGTTGCCTGATGCGGCAGGTCGTGGCAGATGTGCGTGAAAAATGCGCGGCGCGGCTGAAGCTGCTCGACCGTATGCAAGGAGTGCTCGACGGTCGAGTGCGTGGGGTGTGGCCGGTGGCGCAGCGCATCCAAAAACAGCACGTCCAGCCCGCGCAATTGCTCCATCGACTCCGGGGGAATCTCGCTGTGATCGGTCAAATATGCCGCGCGCCCGAAGCGGAATCCATAAATCGGATAGCGGCCGTGCAGCAGCGGTACCGGCCGGAACTCCTGGCCGAACAGATCGAAACCCTCTCCGTTTAGAGTGTGAATTTCCACATGCGGCACCGACGATGGCTGCTCGCCGCCGTTAAAAATGTACTGAAACACGCGCTGAATGGCGCCCAGCGTCTCGGGCGAAGCAAAAATCGGAATGCGCGCCTGCTGCCTGAAATTGAAGGGGCGCACATCGTCGAGCCCCATGATGTGGTCGGCGTGCGAGTGCGTAAACAGCACCGCGTCCAGCCGGTTCAACCGGGCGCGCAAAACCTGGGTGCGAAAGTCCGGGGTGGTGTCGATCACTACGTTGTGGCCGTTGTATTGCACCAACACCGAAGGGCGCAGGCGGTTATCGCGCGGATCGGTCGACCGGCAAACCGCGCAATCGCATCCCGGCGTGGGAACACCCACGCTGGTGCCTGACCCGAGCACGGTAATCTTCACTGGGCCTGCCACGCCCATTCAGCTTTTCTTGCTTTCTTCGAGAGCCTGCACAAAACGGAAGCGCAATTCGGTGAGCGAATTCTCCAGCAGCCGCTGCTCTTCCATGGTGAGATTCCCCTTGGTCTTCTCCTGGAGCACGCCCAAAAGATCGATGCTGTGCCGGGCCAGGTCTAGATCCGGCTTCGGCCTCTCATTTTCCGGGCCGAAGTGGATCAGGCCCAACTGCAGCTCGGCTTGCGTGCGGATGGAGAGCGCCAGAAACTCAAACGAGGCGGGCGGCACCGGGATATGCTGCTCCGGTTCTGCCGCGGACGACTCCTCACCCGATGCGGGATTTTCTGCTTCACTCATCTCGACCCTATATTTTATCAAGATGGTGCGGCCCGCAAACCACGCGGTACCCCCGGGGTCACAAGTGTTCGGAAATGGGAATGGGTTTGTTTTTGCAAATCTTGTGGTTGGGGCTCAAATGGTTCCGGCACATTGAGATGCAGTTTCTCACTCACCTATATAGCATGGCGGTGAACAGTGGGCCCCTGTGTTAAATTTGAAGATTACTCCCCCAATTGCGATGTCCGCTCCCGCAGCCGGTGAAAAATTCCAGCAGCTTGTCGATCTGATGGCGCGCCTGCGCGCGCCGGGCGGCTGTCCGTGGGATCGCGAGCAGAACTTCGACACCATCAAGCCGTTCCTGCTCGAAGAAACCTACGAAGTATTGAACGCTATTGACGCGCGCAACTGGCCGGAGCTGGCCGATGAACTCGGCGATCTGGTGCTCCAGGCGGTTTTCTTCTCCCAGATGGCCGCCGAAGAAAACCTGTTCCGCATCGAGGACGCGCTCGACGCCATCAACCAGAAGCTGATCCGCCGCCATCCACACGTTTTCGGAGACGAGACCGCGAAAACCGAAGGTGACGTGCGCAAGCGCTGGAGCGAAATCAAAGACGAAGAAAAGCGCAAGAAAGGCAACTCCGATGGCACGCTGCTCGGTTCGGTGCCGCGCTCGCTGCCCGCGCTGGTCGAAGCCCAGCAGATCGCTTCGCGCGCCGCGCAGACCGGCTTCGATTGGGAAAATGCCGGCCAGGTGATCGACAAGCTGCATGAAGAATTGCGCGAATTCGAAGAGGCGCGCACGGGCGGAGACCGCGAGCAACTGGAAGACGAATTGGGCGACATGCTGTTCGTGCTGGTGAATCTGGCGCGCTTCGTGAAAGTAGATCCCGAACAGGCACTGCGCAGGACCAACGCCAAGTTCCGGCGGCGGTTCGGTTATGTGGAGCACAAACTCGCCGAGCGCGGGAAGACCACGCGCGAAAGTTCCATCGACGAAATGGAAGCGCTGTGGCAGGAGTCCAAGAAGTGAGTGGATCGCCCGGACCGGTCAGCGTCCGCGCGCTCACGACGCCATCCGAGTTCGCCGACGCCGTGCGGTTGCAGAAGGAGATCTGGGGGTTCAATGATATCGAGCTGCTTCCCGTGCGCCTTTTCATCGTGGCCACCAAAGTCGGCGGCCAGGCTTTTGGCGCTTACGACGGCAACCGCATGGTCGGCTTCTGCCTCGCCATTCCCGGACTGAAGGCGGGAGGCAAATCGTACCTGCACAGCCACATGCTGGGGGTCACACCGGAATATCGCGACCAGGGCATCGGCCGGCAGCTCAAACTGAAACAGCGGGAGGACGCACTTGCCCGCGGCGTGCAGCTCGTCGAGTGGACATTTGATCCGCTCGAAGTCAAGAACGCCTACTTCAACATTGAGCGGCTGGGCGCTATTGTGCGCCGTTACGTGCGCAACCAGTACGGCACCACCACAAGCCATCTCCACGGCGGTTTGCCCACCGACCGCTGTGTGGCCGAATGGTGGATCGCGAGCCCGCGCGTGAAGGCGATTCTCAACGGCGGCCCCCCGGTCGAACGTCCGGAAACGGTGGAGCGCATTTCCGTGCCCGCAGCCATCTCCGGGATGCGCCACGAAGACCCCAAGCACGCACGCCAGATGCAGCAGGAAATCAGCGCCCACTTCGAGGAGTACTTTGCCCGCGGCCTCACCGTGGTGGGCGTGGAGAAATCGCCCGAAGCGATTGCCTATCAGCTCGGACGGTGGGAATGAAAATCGAAAAAGTGATTGTGCGGCAGATCCGCATGCCGCTGGTACATTTCTTTGAGACCAGTTTCGGCCGCACCCTGGAGCGCGACATCGTCCTGGTAGAAGCCGCGGGCGAAGGTGCATCCGGCTGGGGCGAGGTCACGGCCGGCGAAAACCCGTTTTACAACGAGGAATGGACCGAATCCGCATGGCTGATTCTCCGCGATTACGCCATCCCTCGCATTCTCGGAAAGAATCTCTCGAGCGCCGAAGACGTCGCACCGCTCACGGAGCACATTCGCGGTCACCGCATGGCGCGCGGGGGCCTGGAAGCGGCCATCTGGGACCTGGAAGCGCGCCTGAACAACCGGCCGCTCTGGCACCAGATCGGCGGCGGCGCACGGCGGGAAATCCCCTGCGGTGTCTCGATTGGCATTCAGGATTCGGTTCCTCAGCTTCTCGAAAAAATCGAGCGCGAACTCGCCGCCGGTTATCAGCGCATCAAAATGAAGATCAAGCCGGGCTGGGATGTGGACGTGGTCCGCCAGGTGCGCGAGCGTTTCCCTTCTATTAAGCTCATGGCCGACGCCAATTCCGCCTACACGCTGAAGGATGCCGAGCATCTGAAGCGCCTCGACGCGTTCTACCTCATGATGATCGAGCAGCCGCTGGCGCACGACGATATCATCGACCACGCCGTGCTGCAATCGAAACTCGAAACCCCCATTTGTCTGGATGAGTGCATCCGCTCGGCGCATCACGCCGGGCAGGCCATCCGGCTGCGCGCCTGCGGCATCATCAACATCAAGCTGGGCCGCGTCGGCGGCTTTCGCGAGGCCCGGCGCGTGCACGACGTGGCCCAGGCGGCGGGCATTCCCGTGTGGTGCGGAGGGATGCTGGAAGCGGGCATCGGCCGCGCCCACAATATTGCGCTTTCCACCTTGCCCAATTTCATATTGCCGGGCGACGTCTCGGCGAGCCGCCGCTATTGGAAGCGCGACATCATCTGTCCGGCGGTGGAAACCACTCCGCGCGGCACCATCGAAATTCGCGATGATCCCGGTTTCGGCTACGCGATCGATCACGATTTTCTGCGCGAGGTTACCGTGCGCGAGGTGTCTGCCGGTTGAACGGGCCTTTCGTTCTCTACACCCTGATCTCGCTGATGCTGCTGTTGTGGTCGGCGAATTTCATCATCGGCAAGATCGCCTTGCGCGAGTTTCCGCCGCTGCTGCTGGGCGCGCTGCGCATTGGGATCGCCGGCGTTTTTCTTGCGCCCATCTACTGGCAGAATGTTCGCGCGGCGGGGAAGCGCTGGTGGCCGGGCGGGAACGTGCCTCTGCTGGCCTTTGTGGCCGTTTGCAACGTGGCCAATCAGCTTCTGTTTGTCTTCGGATTGAGCCGCACGAGTCCCGCGCACTCCGCGTGGGTGATTGGCGCCTCGCCGATTTTTGTTCTGCTCATTGCGGCCAGGATTGGGCTGGAGCGGATCACTACACACAAAATCGTCGGCATGGCCGTGGCTCTCGGGGGCGTGGTCTATCTTGCCCGGCAAGCGGCGCACCCTTCCGCGGGCGCACCCCTGACCGAGGCCACGACCGCCGGTGACGCCATCACCTTCGCCGCGGGCGTACTGTTCGCACTATTTGCCGTTTATGCCAAGAAGGCCGCTGAAAGCTACAACACGGTGGTGGTGAACGGATTCGCTTTCATGGGTGGGGCCGCGATACTCACGCCGATTATCGCCTGGCAGGCGACGACATTTTCTTTCGCGCACATCAGCCCCGTGGGGTGGGGCAGCCTGATGTACATGGCCATTTTCCCATCGGCGGTCTGCTACCTGATTTATTTTCATGCCATCGCGCGTATTTCCGCGTCGCGCGTAGCGGCGTTCGTCTATCTCGAGCCGGTGGTAGCCACGCTCATGGCCGTTGCCTTTTTGGGCGAGCGTATCACCCTGCCGCTTGCCGCGAGCGGCACCGTCATTTTGAGCGGCGTATACCTCACGGAGCGCGGCTGATGCTTTCCTTCCGCACACTGCTCCGTCACAACTCCAACTACCGCTATATGTGGAGCGGCCAGGTGGTGAGCGAGATCGGCGACCATTTCAATAACATCTCGGTTTTCAGCCTGGCGCTGGCCCACACCGCCCACACTAAGTACGGCGGGCTGGTGGTGAGCGGGGTGATGCTGTCGCGCGCCATTCCCGCCATGTTCGCCGGCCCGATTGCCGGCGTGATTCTCGATCGCCTGAACCGGAAACACGTCATGGTGGCGAGCGACCTGGTCCGCGCCGTCCTCGCCCTCGGCTTCATCCTTTCCATACACCGCAGCGACAACTGGATGCTCTACCTGTTCAGTGCGCTGCTGATGTTTGCGTCGCCGTTTTTCACCAGCGGCCGTTCTTCCATTCTGCCCACCATCACCACGCGCGAAGAACTGCACACCGCCAACTCGCTCACCCAGACCACGCAGTGGACCACCATCACCATCGGCACCTTCGCCGCGGGCGCCAGCGTCATGCAGTTCGGCTACGAATGGGCGTTCGTTCTGAACTCGCTTTCGTTTCTGTTTTCCGCGGCATGCATCTCGCGGTTGCATGTCGCCGGCAACGCCTTCCAGCCGCGCAAAGCGGCGCTCACCGAAGCCGAGGTCGTCCGCCCCTGGCACGAATACAAAGAAGGTCTGCGCTATATGCGCAGCAACCCGCTGATCTTCGGCATCGCATTGATCGGCGTGGGATGGGCCACGGGAGGCGGCGCCGCGCAGATTCTATTCAGCCTTTTCGGCGAAGTCGTGTTCAACCGCGGCCCGGCGGGAATCGGCGAAGTCTGGGGATGCGCCGGGATGGGCCTGCTGATCGGCGGCGCTTTCGCCTATTGGCTGGGCTATCACATCGGCTTTCGCGGCTACAAACTCACCATTTCGATTTGCTACATTCTTCACGGCGCGACTTACATCATCTTCAGCCAGATGCAGAACTTTTTTCTGGCGCTGGTCTTCATCGCGCTTTCGCGGGCGGCGGTCGCTGTCAGTTCTGTGTTAAATATGTCACAGTTGCTAAAGCGCGTCTCCAACGAGTACCGCGGGCGCGTGTTCTCGACCATGGAATCGATGCAGTGGTCGGTGATGATGCTTTCCATGACAGCGGCAGGGATCGCGTCGCAATACTACAGTCCTCGGCTGATCGGCGCCATTGCCGGCGCGCTGAGTTCGACCACAGCCTTCTTCTGGGCCTGGGCCAACTTTACCGGACGACTGCCGGAGCCGCCCGTCGAAGGCGTGGAGCGTGAAGAGGTGGAAGTGCATGGCGAGCCCACCATCTAGCCTCTCCGGGAAAGTCATTCTGGTAACCGGTGCGGCCAAGCGCATCGGACGCGGCATCGCGCTTTACCTGGCTCGCGAAGGCGCGCGGGTTGCGATTCACTACGGCTCATCCGAAGCGGAAGCTCGAAAAACAGCCCAGGAGTGCGGTAACGCGCCGCTGTTCCGCGCCAATCTCGAAAGCGTTGCCGAAATTGCCCGGATGTTTGAGGAATTGGAGGGCCACTTCGGCCGTCTGGATGGCCTGGTGAACAACGCTGCGCGCTTTACCACCATCGATCCGCTCGAGATCACCGAAGCCGATTGGGATTTTATCCACTCGGTGAATTTGAAGGCTGTTTTTTTCTGCTGCCAGCAGGGAGCCCACCTGATGAAAAAATCCGGCGGCGGCCGCATCGTGAATATCAGCTCACTCGGCGGTATCCGTCCCTGGGCCGACCACGCGCATTACTGCGCCTCGAAGGCCGGCGTCATCATGCTGACGCGAGCGCTGGCGAAGGCTTTCGCTCCCGAAATTTCGGTGAATTCGGTGGCCCCCGGCGTGATCCCGTTCGGCCCGCTCGATCCGGAAGCCGAATCCATGGTCCGTGCCACCCCTGCGCGCCGCCCCGGAACCGCGGAAGAGATCGCCGAAGCTGTTGCCTATTTTCTCGCCGCCTCGAACTTCATCACCGGCCAAGTGCTGGCCGTGGATGGCGGCCTTAGCCAGCGTTAGGCGAGTTGAATGCCCGCCGAAGCTCAATGGTGACGGTTCGGGCCAGGATGGCAAAGTACAGGACCGGCCCGCGGCGTCCGGCGTATTCCAGGTCGGCGAGGAGGCGCCGGCGGATGCTGGTGTCTCCCCTCCAGCCAAGGACTTGCGCCAGACCCGTCAGCCCCGGCCGCACGACGTGCCGCTGCGGATATTCCGAAAGTGCGCGGCTGAATCTCCGGGCGTGCACAGGCATTTCGGGCCGCGGTCCGACCAGCGACATCTCCCCCTTGAGCACGTTCCATAGCTGCGGCAGCTCATCGATGTCGAAGCGGCGCAACCACTTACCGTAGCGCGTGCGCGGCGGGTAGCCGGCGTTGCTCCAGTCCGAGGGGCCGGGCTCGAAATCCGCCGGTGTGGTCCGTATCTTATAGAGGATAAATGGCTCTCCACCTTGTCCCAGACGCACATGGCGGAACAGAACCGGGCCGCGATCCACTAGGCGCTTGATCACCATGGCGGTCCCGAGCAGCGCGGCCCAAACGGGCAACGTTAGTAGAATCAACGTGATGTCCCAGACGCGCTGGATCGCGTCCCAGGTCTGGAACGGGCGCACACGAGGAGCGCAGATGACGAGAGCTTCCAGTGGTGCGGTCTGACCGGCCATAACGCTGTCCTACCCAATCTCCCTAAGGGGAATCTTCGCATGCAAGGCCCGGAATCGCTAAGCGGTTGTTACGTGAAAAGGCTGAATTTACAACTTGTTGCGGGTGAGCGAAAACCTGTGACCGCTAAATCCTTGCGCATGTAGGAGCAAATGTAGTATTCTCGATCGACAAAGTAGAGAATCAACAATGGTCCGAACACGTTTTCTAATCCTGACGATCTCAGCGTTCCTCCTGGGTCGTGGCCCGCTTTGGGCGCAATACGACAAAGTAGCGGCGCTCGGGTCCGATTCCGCGCTCACGCCGATCGGAGGGCCGGCGTCGTCGCCGCCGATTTCCACCGACCCGTATGACCTGCCGGACCTCCGGCCAACGGGCATGCTGAACGACCAATTGCCGCAGTGGCTGCAGTTTGGTCTGGACGAGCGTTTTCGCGTGGAGGGTTCTACCGGCACCGGGTTCAAACCGAACGCGGCCACCTCGTATCTGCTCAACCGGTTCCGTTTCGGGATGATCGTGCAGCCGGTGAACTGGTTCAAGGTGGTGGCGCAGGTGCAGGATGCGCGGTCGTTTCTGCAGTCGCCGCCACTGGGGCCGCCGAACAATGTGCGATGGGATTTGAAGCTCGCCTATGCGGAGATCGGCGATGCGGAGAAGAATCCGGTGTGGGTCACGGCGGGACGGCAGTTGCTCGATTACAACAACACCATTATCGCCAACTCGGAATGGCGCAATCAGGCGCGTTCATACGACGCGGTGGTCACCAACTTTCACGTGGACCGCTTTCGTGCGGCGGTGTTCGCGGCTTCGGTGGTGGTGCCGGAGTTGGAAGGCATCACGCATCACCAGGAGGGGAACAACATTTACGGCGCGTACGGCTGGATTACGCGAGTGCTGCCGAAGTCGTCGATCGAGCCGTTCGGACTGTGGCGGGTGGCACCGAGCTTCGCGGTGGAGGATACCGGCCTGAAGTCGGGCCACCTGGACGAGAAGGCGGGTGGGTTCCGCATCCGGGGGACGGATCTGCGGAATTTCGATTACCGCTATGAGCTGGTGGAAGAGCGCGGGTTGGTGGGCCGGGACGACATCCAGGCTTGGGGCACGACGATGGGGGCTGGTTACACGCTGACTTGGCTCGGTTGGAAGCCGCGGTTCTTCACAGGGTATGACTACGCCTCGGGTGACAAGAGTCCGGACCCCGGCGTGCACAGCACCTTCGACACGATGTATCCGACGGCGCATGACCGGTTCGGGATTGCGGACTTGTTTGGATGGCAGAACATCGTGGCGTGGCGCGCGGGAGGGACTCTGAATCCGCATCGACGGTTGTCGTTCACGGCGCAGTATCTGGATTTCTGGCTGGCGAGCGCTACGGATGCGGCGTACAACACGTCAGGCGGAGTGATTCTGCGCGATCCCACGGGAAGGTCCGGAACGCACCTCGGTAATGAAGTGGATTCGTACGCCTGGTATGAGATCAACCGTCAGGTGCACGTGGGCGCGGGCTTCGGGTATCTGCTGCCGGGTGAGTTCATCAACAAATTGAGCAAGGGCGCGGCGTATACCTACCCGTACTTTGTCATTGAGATGTTCGACGGCAAGCGCGTGCACTAGGGAGTAATCTGCGCGAAACCCTAATGTAGCAGCGGCCAACGTCCGATCAAGCAGAAGGAGGCCGACTGCACTGCCGGACGTTTGCATTCCATCGACAAGCCCAGGTGCGGCCGATCGGGCCGGCCATTGCTCCCCCGAATCCCTCGACTGTCAACTCGCCACCCATTTTGCGTGTTTGACCAACGCGACGGGAGATGCCGTGTGGGATCGGGATCTGGAGACGGGCGAATTCTGGTGCAACGAAAGCGCCCGCGTGCTGTTCGGACTGGCTTTCGAGGAATTGGCCGCCAGGGTGGAATGGTGGGCGGACAGAATTCACCCCGAGGATGTGGACCGCTACCGCAGCGCGGTCAATGCCCTGGTGGAAGGAGAGGCATCCTCGTGGTCCATCGAGGTGCGTTTCCGGCTGGCCGATGGTACCTGGAGGACGGTTCTCAGCCGCGGATATCCACTGCGCAAGAGCGGCCGAAGGGTGACGCGTTTCATGGGCATCATTACCGACCTGACGCGGCAAAGAGCGGCGGAGCACGAACGCGATCAGATTTTCACTCTTTCGCTCGATCCGATGTGCACGGGCACGGCGCAGAGCCGGTTTCTCCGCGTCAACCGGGCTTTCGAAGCGGCATTCGGCTACAGCCAGGCGGAACTCGAGCAGCTGAACTTCGTGGAGATTGTTCATCCCGACGATCGCGACAGGGCCTTTGCGGAACTGCAAAAGCGGATGACCGGCTGGCAGACGCCCGAAGTCGAACTCCGTTTCCGGTGTAAAGACGGCTCCTACAAGCATTTCCTGTGGAGCGCTGCGTCGGACGGACCGGACGGCATGGTCTACGTCGTGGGCAAGGACATTACTCTCCGCAAGGAGGCTGCCGAGGAACTCCAGCGGGCTAAAGAGGCCGCCGACGCCGCCAACCTGGCTAAGAGTTCTTTCCTGGCCAACATGAGCCATGAAATTCGCACACCGATGAACGGCGTGATGGGCATGATCGACCTCGCTTTGGATACTGCCGCGGGGCCAGAGCAGCGGGAATATCTGCAAATGGCGAAGGACTCGGCGGAGAATCTCCTGCGCGTGATCAACGATATCCTCGATTTCTCGAAGATTGAGGCGTGCAAGCTCGGACTGGAGAGCACGGCCTTTGCCATTCGTGACTTAATGGATCAGGCAACAAAACCGCTGAAGGTCAGGGCGGAGAAGAAGGGGCTGGAGTTTCACCTGATCACGGATGCGCGTGTGCCTGACGAGTTGCAAGGCGATGCCGTCCGTCTGCGACAGGTTGTCGTGAACCTGATCGACAACGCCATCAAGTTTACCGACGCGGGCAGCATCGAAGTCCGGGTTGCTATGCAGGAGGGCGATGGGAATAGCGTGCTGGTCCGGTTCACCGTCAGGGACACGGGAATCGGCATCCCGACCGACAAGCTTGGCGTCATATGCGAACCGTTCGTACAGGCCGACAGTTCGACGACCCGTCAGTATGGCGGGACCGGCCTCGGTTTGGCGATTTCGCGCCAACTGGCCGGGCTGATGGGAGGCCAACTGATTGTGGAAAGCCAACCCGGCGAGGGCAGCTCGTTCACGTTCACCGCGCGTTTCCAAATGGCAGCGGGCAAGACCCAGGTGCCGGAGGCGACTGATGGCGACGGGTGTGGAACGGCAGAGCCGGGGCGCCGGCTGCGAATTCTGTTAGCGGAGGACAACCTGATCAACCGGAAGGTCGTGGTCAAAATGCTCACGAACCACGGTCATGAGGTGGTGTGTGTAGAAGACGGCCGCGCCGCGGTGGAGGCCTGCCGGAAGTCGCGATTCGACCTGGTCCTGATGGACCTGCAAATGCCGGAGATGGATGGCCTGGCGGCGACGGAGGCGATCCGCGCCTGGGAAGCCCCCCTGCACACGCACGTGCCGATCATCGCTCTCACTGCGCACGCGCTCGAAGGCGACGCGCAGCGCTGCCTGGCGGCAGGGATGGACGGTCATATTCCCAAACCCATGCGGCAAAAAGACCTGCTTCGGGCGATCGCCCAAGCCGCCAAAACGGATTCCGGAGACGACGCGGCAAGCCTGCGATCTTGAGCTGGGGGCTCACGGGGGCCGTAGCTTGATTGGCGGGCGCCGGTTGCGGATGGGCTTCGCAGCGTGGGACGTTCAGAAGTTCCATTCGACCCAGCCGGACCGGCGGGATTCCATTTGAGCCAAAATCAGGTATGGCCAACCGGTGGCGAAGCTTTTGGCACCGCATCAGCGATGGCGTCGAAATCCAGCAGCTCTGGGCACAATTTCGGGCCGAGGCGCGCGCCAGCTACCAACTGTACTCGGCGGAGGTTGTCTGGTCGCGGCACGAAGGAGAATCGGGCAGGAAGAGAATCCGGCGGGTGATACGAGGGTTGTTCTGGGCGATGATGACGAAGCTGTCGCCTGCGCGCCGGGTTCTGTTCCTCATCGCGCTGCTGCTTCTTGTGTTCCCAAGCTTCAACCTGGTATTGGGGACGACCACCATTGAAACGCCGGACATGTCGCTCATCGGCGGGCTGGCGCTGCTGGTGCTGTTCGCTCTGGAGCTGGCGGACCGCGTGATGATGAAGCGCGACCTGGAAATCGCCCGCGAGATACAAAGCTGGTTGATGCCGTCTGCGCCGCCGGAGGTTCGCGGCGTGGATATGGCCTTTGCTACGCGGCCGGCGAACACGGTTGCCGGCGACTATTACGATGCCTTCCTGCGCGCGGCTGCGCAGCCGGCTGATGCCGCGGACCGCGGGGAGTGTCTGCTGTTGGTAGTGGCAGACGTGGCCGGCAAGAGTGTTCCTGCGGCGCTGTTGATGGCGACGCTGCAAGCCAGTCTGCGCACGCTGGCGGCGCTACCGGTTCCTCTGCTGGATGTGGTGGGACGCTTGAACCGGTATGTCTGCAATCAGAATCCCTGCCGCCACCGCTTCACCACTGGTTTTTTAGCCGAGTTCGAGCCCGCCACCGGACATCTTCAATATGTCAACGCGGGGCACAACTGGCCGCTGCTGCGGCGCACCTCCGGCGAGATCGAGCGGCTGGGAAGCGGGGGCGTGCCGCTGGGAATCATGCCGGACGCCCGCTATGAGTGCGGCGACGCGAGTGTGGCCACCGGAGACCTGCTAGTGATCTTCACCGACGGCCTCATCGAAGCTGAGAACGAAAGGGAGGAAGAGTACGGCGAATCCAGAATGCTGGGAGTCATCGACAGGAGCTGCGGACGAAGCGCCGCCGAGATACTCAAAGACCTGATGGCATCGGTGGATGCGTTTGTCGGCGCAGCGCGGCAGCACGACGACATCACCTGCCTGGTGCTGCGCGCCGCGTGAGCTGACGGCGGTTCGGCTATGTGCCTTCGCCCCAACTGGAGAGGTAGTGCTCCTGCTCGACGGTCAGGCGATCGATTTTGACGCCCATGGATTCGAGCTTCATCTTGGCGACCTGCTTGTCGAGCGCTTCGGGCACCGAGTAAACGCGCTTTTCGAGCGTGGCATGATTCTTCACCATGTACTCGGCGGAGAGCGCCTGGTTGGCAAAGCTCATGTCCATGACCGAAGCGGGATGGCCTTCGGCGGCGGCGAGGTTGATCAAGCGGCCTTCGCCCAGAACGTAGACGCGGCGGCCGTCGCGCAGCGCAAACTCCTCGATGAATTCGCGGGTTTGCCGGCGAGAAGAAGCCATCTTGCCCAGGGCTTCGAGATCGATTTCGACGTTGAAGTGGCCCGAGTTGGCGAGGATGGCGCCGTTTTTGAGCTTGTCAAAGTGATCGCGGCCGATGACGTGCTTATTGCCGGTGACGGTAACGAAGACATCGCCGATGGCCGCGGCCTCCGGCATGGACATCACGCGGTAGCCATCCATGAGAGCTTCGAGGGCCTTGGTGGGATCGACTTCGGTGACGATGACACTGGCGCCGAGGCCGCGGGCGCGCATAGCCACGCCGCGTCCGCACCATCCGTAGCCGGCCACCACGACGTTGAGCCCGGCGAGCAGCACGTTGGTCGAGCGGATAATGCCGTCGATGGTGCTTTGACCGGTGCCGTAGCGGTTGTCGAACAGGTGCTTGGTGTAGGCGTCGTTCACGGCCACGATGGGATAGCGCAGCACGCCCTCCTTGGCCATGGCGCGGAGGCGAATGACGCCGGTAGTGGTCTCTTCGGTGCCGCCGAGGACTTCAGCCAGCAGCTCCTGCCGCTTGGTGTGGAGCATGTGGACCAGGTCGGCGCCGTCATCCATGGTCAGATGCGGCTTGTGGTCGGCGGCTGCGGTGATGTGGGAATAGTAGACATCGTTATTTTCGCCCTTGATGGCGTAGACGGGGATGCCGTAGTCACGCACCAGGGTGGCGGCGACGTCATCCTGTGTCGAGAGCGGGTTGGAAGCGCAGAGGACTACCAAGGCGCCGCCGTCCTTGAGGGTGATCATGAGGTTGGCGGTTTCGGTGGTAACGTGCAGGCAGGCGGAGACGCGCAGCCCGGCGAGCGGCTGGGTTTTGATGAACTGCTTGCGAATGGTTTGCAGCACGGGCATGGACTGAAACGCCCATTCGGTGCGGCGCTTGCCCATGTCGGCGAGCGCCAGGTCTTTCACGTCGCAGGAAATTTGTGTTTGCGTATTTGCGGGCATGGAATCCTTTAAATCAGGCAGGCGTTGCGGCCTGCCGGTCATCGGAATAATAACGAAACAAAATGGACAGGACGAACGCCTGCCCTAACCAAGTTAACGCACCAGAGCTTCCGCCACAGGCGCTTCCTGGCGCAACTGCGTTACTTTGTCGGTTGCCTCCCAGGTGAAACTATCTTCGGTCCGGCCGAAATGGCCGTAAGCCGCAGTCCGGCGATAGATGGGGCGCCGCAGGCGCAAATGATCGATGATGCCTTTGGGGGTGAGCGGGAAGTGCGCGCGAATGAGCCCCGTCATCTTTTCTTCCGGTATGGCGCCGGTGCCGAACGCATTCACCATCACGGAAACCGGCTCGGCCACGCCGATGGCATACGCCAGTTGCACTTCGCAGCGGCTGGCCAGGCCCGCGGCCACCAGGTTTTTGGCGATGTAGCGGGCCATGTAGCAAGCCGATCGGTCCACCTTCGTAGGATCCTTTCCCGAGAATGCGCCGCCGCCGTGGCGGCCCATGCCGCCGTAGGTATCGACAATAATTTTGCGTCCAGTGAGGCCGGTATCGCCGTGCGGGCCGCCGACGACGAATCGTCCGGTGGGATTGATATGGTACTTGGTGGCGGAGTCCACCATGCCGGCCGGAATCACAGCGTCGATGATGTGCTTTTTCACTTCGGCGCGGAGGGTTTCGGTGGAAACGTCATCCGAATGCTGGGTGGAGATTACAACGGCATCGATGCGCTTGGGCTTTCCGGCCACGTACTCCACGCTGACCTGCGATTTGCCGTCAGGCCGCAGAAAATCCAGGATGTTCGCGCGCCGGGCTTCAGACAGCCGGCGGGTGAGCTTGTGGGCCAGCATGATGGGCAGCGGCATCAATTCCGGGGTCTCATCGCAGGCGAAGCCGAACATGAGGCCCTGATCGCCCGCGCCGCCGGGGTCGACGCCCATGGCGATATCGGGCGACTGGCCCTGAATGGCATTCAATACGCCGCAGGTCTTGCAGTCGAAGCCGAAGTTGGCGTCGACGTAGCCCACTTCCTGGATGGTCTGGCGCGCCACTTTGGGGACATCGACGTAACAGGTGGTGGTGATCTCACCCGCCACCACACAAATGCCGGTAGTGACGAGGACCTCGCAAGCCACACGTCCGTAGGGGTCCTGTTCGAGGACCGCATCCAGTACCGCGTCGGAAATCTGGTCCGCGATCTTGTCGGGGTGCCCTTCGGTGACAGACTCGGACGTAAATAGGTGTCGTTGCATTGCTCTAACGCCCTCCTGGGGTTCTCTTACGGTGCGAACGTGCGCTTGGCAGCTCTATGTGCTTGTGGCGTAAATGATTAAGTTTAGCGGGTGAATTGCCGCTCCGTCAATCAGGCTAGTACCGGATGGTACTGGAGGAAGTCATCGACTTCGCGCCGGAGCGGGGCCGAAGTTTGCGCGCCTGGGCGGGTAACGGAGATGGCGGCGGCGGCGTTGGCGAAGCGAAGGCTATATTCCAGGGCGGCGCCCTCGGCCAGCGCGACGGCGAACGCGGCATTGAACGTATCCCCGGCGGCGGTGGTATCGCGAACCTCGACTGCAAAGCCGGGAACATGAGCCTGCCAGGCGCCTGAATCGGCGTAACAGCCCTGCTCACCCAGCTTGACGATGACTGTTTTTGGGCCGCGGCGCCGCAAGGCCTGGGCCATTTCAGCCGCCTGGGTGGGGGAAACGCGCGCGGGCGGCCTGTCAAGCAGGCGCAGCGCCTCGGTCTCGTTCGGAGTCAGGATATCCACCTGTTGGAGCAGGGCATCCGGTAGCGGTTGGGCGGGAGCGGGATCGAGGAGGGTGGTCAGCCCTTCCTGACGCGCGAGGGCGAGCGCGGCGGCGACGGTATCGAGTGGCGTCTCGAGTTGAAACAGGGCCAGCCGGGCGCCGCGGAGCAGGGGGCGCATCGCTTCCACGTCGGCCGCCGCGAGTTCGTGGTTTGCGCCCGATGCCACAACGATGGAGTTCTGCCCGTTGCGATCGACCGCGATGAGTGCCACGCCGGTGGCTGCGGATTTGGACGCGTGCACGGCCGCGACATCCACACCCGCGGCCGACAGGCTGGCCTTCAAATGATCGGCGAAAATGTCATAGCCCACGCGTCCTACCATGCGGACCGTAACCGAATTGCCGCCCAGCCGGGCTGCGGCCACCGCCTGATTGGCGCCCTTGCCGCCGGGGATCATCTGAAAATTACGGCCGAGCACGGTTTCGCCCGGAGCCGGCAGGTGCTCGACTGACACCACGAAATCCATGTTGAGGCTGCCCACGACGACGATCGCTGGCTTCATATCGCCTTATCGGGTAGGGCATGCCCGACCCCTACGGACCACGGTGCAAACCGTTGTAGGGCTAGGCCCGGCCGCGCCAGCCAGGCAGTGTTCATCGCGTGAGATCGATGCCGAGCTTTTTCAGCTCTTCGGCGTAGTAGCGCTTGTGCAGCAGATCCCACTCCTCGCTGCCTTCAGGGATTTCACGCTTCTGCGATCTGATTTTGTCGCGGGCCAGGCGGTCGACCTTCTCTTCGGCCGATAGCAATTCGGTCATGGCGCGCACGATCTCCAGGCGCACCTCGTTGGGATCGTTCTTCACCCGTAGCTCGTGCGATTTGCGCAGCGCGGCCACGATCTTGTGCGACATATCGGTAATCTTGTCGCGTGAGAGCTTCATCTGGTCGCCGGTATCGCGCCCCGACGCACGGATCACTTTGCGCTGCGCCACCAGGGTGTTCTTGATTTTGCGGAACATTTCCTGGTAGCTGACGCCCTGCTGCCGCATATAGTCGGCGTACTGGCCGAGGATGTCCCGAACCTCTTCATTGAGCCGGTCCTCGATGGTCAGCTCTTCAGTAATGACGCGGTCGAAGATATCCACCGCCGCCTGCGGATTCGGCGCCTCGATGATCTGAGGAGTGAGCTTGCGAACGATCTGGCGAGACAAATAGCTGACAAATTCTCGGGCGAGAAGCATCCTTTTTGTGTTCAGGGAGCCAAAATCAAGGGCTTCAGGTAGTGTAACAAAGCGGAGGAGAGCGGTTCAAATGAGCCGGCACCGCCTGAATGGCGCAGGCAGCGAAACCTGATCGTGCTTATACAGGTACACAGGGGCAGTGCCGCAAAATGCGCGTGCTAGTGCGAGGCTTTGTTCGCCGCCGGAGCAGCGGCTTTCGCCGGCTGAGCCGCTGGCGGCGCAGCTTTTACTGCATTGTTTGGAGCGCCCGCAGGCTTCGCCCCGTTCCCTGAATCCGTTCCGCCCTTCTTCACCAGATACTGAATGATCAAGGAAACGCGGCGGTTTGCGGGGTTGGTGGGATCGTTGGGCATGCGCAGGCGCTGGTCGGCAAATCCGCGAACCTGGGTCACCTGGTCGGGGCGCATCCCATTCCCCTGCATGAGCCGGCGCGCGGAATTGGCGCGATCGGCCGACAGTTCCCAGTTGGTGTAGGAAGCCTCACCCGGGTAGGGCTTGGCGTCAGTGTGGCCTTCGATCAAAACCGTATTGGGCAAGCGGCCGATCTCTTCGGCAAGCCGCGCCAACAGCTCCTCACCGCGCTCACTGGGGTGCGCGTTCCCGCTCTCGAAGAACATGCCCTTCTCCGTTTCGATCAGTTCCACACGCAGCCCTTCACTGGTGATGGTCAGCTCGACGTTGTTTTTCATCTGGTCGAACTTGGGAATCGTTTTCATGGCCTGCTCCAGCTTCTGCTTGAGCTGGTTCATGTCGTCTTTGGTGAGGGTGAGGCTTTCTCCGATACCGCCCATGGTGCTGCCCATCATCTTGCCGCTGCCGGTGGGATCCTGAAAGTAACTGCCGACCGCCTTCTTGATTTTCTCGCTACTGCTCAGCAGCCATAGCACGATGAACAGCGCCATCATGGCCGTGACGAAGTCGGCGTAAGCCACCTTCCACGCTCCGCCGTGATGCGCTGCGTGCGACGCTTTCTTCTTAATGATGATGATGGGCGCTTCGGAGCCTTCCGATACCGGCATGGCGATTACGCGGCCTCTTCCGCGGCCGGCGCCTTCTCTCCAGCGCGGCCTTTGCAGTAATCCTCCATCTCTTTGAACGTGGGCCGGACTTCGGAAGGAATGGTGCGGCGCGCAAACTCAACCGCCAGCATGGGCGCCGCGCCGCGCACGAACGAGGCAATCCCGACGCGCAGGAAGTGATAATAGTGTGACTCAGCTTCATTGGCCTTCGACATGCTGGAGGCCATGGGTCCCAGGAACCCGTAGCACATCAGAATGCCGAGGAAGGTCCCGACCAGCGCCGCCGCGACCTTATGCCCCACTTCTTCCGGCGGCCCGCCGATCGCTCCCATGGTGATGACCACTCCCAGCACGGCCGCCACGATGCCCAGCCCCGGCAAGGAATCCGCCACCGTCGTTAATGCGCTTACCGGCTCGTTGGCGCCGGCATGATGGACTTCCATGTCCAGCTCCATCATTTGATCCAGCTCGAAAGGACTGACGCCGCCGCTGACGAACATGCGCAGCGTGTCGCAGACGAAGTACAAGGCGTGGTGGTTTTTGATGAACTTCGGATATTTTGAGAACAATTCGCTCTTCGAGGGATCTTCAATATCCGCCTCGAGCTTGACCGCCCCGTTCTTGCGCGCGTACTGAAACAGCTCGTTGAGCAGCTTCAGATGTTCCAGATAGAAGGCCTTGGAAAATCCGCTGGGCGTGAAAACGGATATAAATCCCTTGCCGATGCGGATGATAGTCGGAAGCGGGTTGCCGATCAACACGGTGCCGATGGCCGCGCCGCCGATGATGATGAGCTCGGCCGGCTGCAACAACACGAGCAGGTTCCCGTGTTCCATTAGGTAACCGCCCACGACGGCTCCGAGAACCACCAGAATGCCTATGATTGCGAACATGATTAGCTCAAAAGCCCTTGCAGGCGGGTCAGCACACCGATAACCTGGGGCATTAACCCCTGAAAAAATTGTATGGGCCTGGAGCGAGGCTGGCAATACATCGAAAGTTAAGTGTCTGGGTGACGGGTTGATAGTACAGGCCGTTCCGATTCCCGAGCCACTAAAATGGAAGGGTGCCGTTTCGGGTCTGCCACGCCGAAGCCCGTGGAATTCTATCCGCCACGTCGGGCTTCATCGCCCAGGCGGGTTTCACGCATTCGCTCTCTCCGGCACGCAACTGTACTTTTGGCTGTACCTATTGTTACGTTCCCACCATGGGCATCTACGGAGGGTTGAGGCGGGAGGACTGGCAGCATTGGGGCGGATTCACCACTTTCAAATCCAACGCCGCCGCGCTGCTGCGCAAGTCCTTGCGGCCGGACCAGATCATCTATTGCTCGCCGCTGGTCGATCCCTATCAACCGGCCGAGGCCGACGAGTGCATGATGCCGCGCCTGCTCGACGCCGTAATTGCGCATCCGCCGAGCGTGTTTGTCCTCCAGACACGCGGCCCGCTGATCCTGCGCGATCTGGCCCGCCTCGAAGCCCTGGCCCGGCGTACGCTGCTGCGCGTCAGTTTTTCCATCACCACGAATCGCGAAGCTATTCGGCGGCTCTATGAACCGTTGTGCGCCCCCATCGCCCAGCGCGTTGCAGTGGTGCGCCGGCTGCGCGAGGCCGGCATAGCGGTCTATGCCACGCTCGCGCCATTGCTGCCCTGCGATCCGGAAGCGCTCATCGAGATGGCGCTCGATTCGACCGATCGCGACATTATCGCCGACCCCTTTCACGTCCGGGCGGTCAAAAGCTCCGGCGCGACCACACGCCACGCGGCACAGCGTATCAGCGAAAGGCGAGGCTACGCGAGCTGGCACGAGCCGGCATTTCAAACCCAGATCCTGGAAATGATGCACAGTCACGCCGCACGCGCCGGACGCCGCTTTGGCACGGGCCCGCGCGCGTTCGGATGGCTGGCGGAGACAGAATCATGCATATGACCGAAACCGAGATCAACAGAATCGCCGAGGTGCTCGAAGTATTGGAGATCGAGCCGCTCAACTCGGGCGCGTGCGGCGGCGAATGGCTCGCCGCGCTCTCGGGAGGCGAAATCGAATCCCTCAATCCTTCGGACGGCTCGGCGATCGCCAAGATCCAGCTCGCCGGGCCGCGCGAGTTCGATCAGGTGGTGCGGCAGGCGGTGGCCGCGTTTCACTCGTGGCGCATGATTCCGGCGCCCAAGCGCGGCGAGATCGTCCGCGACATCGGTAATGAGCTGCGGCGCTTCCAAGCCGAACTGGGCGCGCTGGTCTCGATCGAAATGGGTAAGATTCTCGCCGAAGGCCAGGGCGAAGTGCA
>JASHOO010000502.1 GCA_030041035.1 Bryobacteraceae bacterium
TTACTTCAGTTCGTGCTCCAACGGCGGACGCGAGGCCCTCATGGAGGCGCAGCGCTTTCCGACTGACTACGACGGCATCATCGCCGGCGCCCCCGTCAACTTCTGGACTCATCTCCTCACGCAGGCCATATGGGACATCCAGGCCACCATGCAGGATCCAGCCAGCTACATTCCCGCAAGTAAGCTGCCCGCGATCGAAGCTGCCGTGTTGGCGCGCTGCGACGGCCTGGATGGTGTCAAGGACGGCGTCATCGACGACCCCACGCGCTGCCATTTCGATCCATCCCTGCTCCTGTGCCAAGGTGCCGAGTCCGATAGCTGTCTCACCGTTCCGCAGGTGGCCGCGCTGAAGAAAATCTACGACGGTCCTCGAACCTCCGACGGACAGCAGATCATGCCTGGTTTCCCGCCCGGTGGAGAAACCGGTGGCGGCGGCTGGGGGCTCTGGTTCACCGGCCCGGCGCCCGGCAAGAGCTTGCAGTTCGCCTTCGGCACGCAATTCTTCGCCAACATGATTTACAACAATGCCTCGTGGGATTATCACACCTTCAACATCGATCGCGGCCTGGAAGCGGCCGATGCTAAGGTGTCCTCGATCCTGAACGCCACCGACGCCGATCTCACCCGCTTCCAACAGCGCGGCGGCAAGCTGATTCTGTATCACGGCTGGAACGACGCCGCCATCCCGGCGCCCAACACCATCAACTACTACCGGAGCGTTCAGGCGAAGATGGGTACGAAAAACGCCGCGGAATTCGTGCGCCTGTATATGGTCCCCGGCATGCAGCACTGCTTCGGCGGCCCGGGACCCGACACCTTCGGCCAGCTAGGCGTCGCCGGCGGCGATCCGCAGCACGATCTCAACGCGACCATTGAGCGCTGGGTCGAGCAGGGCACTCCTCCGGGTCCGATCATCGCGACGAAATATAAGTCCGGATTCGATCCCTCGAGCGGCGTCATTCGTACTCGCCCGCTCTGCCTCTATCCCGCCGTGGCGCACTGGAAAGGAGCCGGCAGCACCGATGACGCCGCCAACTTTGAATGCGTGGCGGCGAATCCATAAGCGCGCCGCTGCTTACCCTTGCGCCGCCTTCCAGGAGCGGTAGTAGCGCGCCACATCATCCACGAATCCGCTATGCCGCGGCTGCCATCCCAGTAATCGCGCGGCTTTCGAGGAATCGATATGCTGGTCGAACGTGAGGCACTCGGCCATCGGTCCCATGGTCTTCTCCGCCGCCTCCACAGGAACGCACTCGACCTTCCCCGCCCCGGTGGCCGCCGCGCTCGCTGCTTCCGCGCATTCCAGCACCGTGAACCGGCTGCGGTCGGTTACATTGATGACCTCGCCCGCGAACGCCGATTCCGCCGCCAGCCGGTAAGCTTCTGCCAGATCGGCCAGGTGCACCATGGCCCAGCGAAACCTGCCGTCGCCCACAACCCGCGCCGCGCCTGCCTTCTCCGCGCTTTCAAACCACGCTGCCGTCAGGCTGCCCGCGCCGCCGTACACACACCCCGGGCGGATGATGATCGTGCGCAGCCGCCCGCCGTTAGCCGCCAGAATTAAAGTCTCGGTTTCCACGCGCGGTTTCACTATCGCCGGCGGATTGAGCGGCGTCGATTCGTCCGCCGCCGCAGCCCCCGTGCTGCCGTAGACCCAGCATCCGCTCGTATACACGAATAGCCGCGGCTGGCCGCTCGCTTGCGCCGATTTCAGCAACTCCGTGACCGTCAGCCGGTCCAGCTCCATGTATCGCGCGGTGTACTCCGCCGCGCAGTGAATCAGCACCTGGCACCGGCTTGCCGCCTCCAGATAGGTCTCCGGCCGGCCCATGTCGCCGGTCACCGGAAGCACTTCCGCGGCCGACAACCGCTGCGCCTTTTCCGCGCTGCGCGCCAGACCATAAACTTTGTGCCCCGCCCGCGCCAGATTGGTGGCGACAGCAAATCCGATAAACCCCGTGGCGCCGGTAACGAAAATCCGCATGCCTCTTATGACAACCCAGGCACACGGGTAGATGCAAGACCGCGAGGCCGCCGTCGGCGGCAGCCTATTTAAGAACCTCCAGCTCGAACGAGACGAACCATGCCGGAAAAATCCACGCCCAGCGCCGTTCGTACGCTTCCGGAAAACGGTTGGCCAGTCGCCAGACCAGCTTGTTCACCAGGCTTGGGTAAAAATACAAATCGGTTTTCCGCCTGCGGAACCTGCACCGGCTGTAAAACTCCCATTGATTTTCGCCGGTAAAGTAATGGAAGCTGAAAAAGGAAAGCCCGTGCCGGTGCGTGGGGTCGGTGTATGCATCGGCGCATGAGAAATGCGGCGTCGTGATCGTCACCACACCGCCCGCGGCGCAAACGCGATGAATCTCTTCCATAACCGCCACCAGGTTGTCCAGGTGCTCGACCACGTCGTAAGCGAATACTTCGCGGAAGTGGTCGCTCGGCAGCGGCCAGGGAATTCGATTCAGGTCCCACACCAACTCTGGATTGGTGTCTGCCACCAGGTCAACGTTCAAAGCTCCGCCCTGATGCTTCTTACCTGCACCCAGATTCAACGTCGTGTAGCCCGACGCGTCCCAAACTGCGGCAGGCGCCGCAGCCGAGGCCATCTTCGCATCCCGCAGAGAATCGTTCCCTCCTGCGCGTCGAACAGCTTCTTCCACGCTGCCTCCACCACAAGCCTGCCGTCACAATGCCGGTGCGCGCAACAGCCTCGTGAGCTATTTTCCTTCGGTGACGCTGCCGCGTCAACCCCCTGCCCTCGTCCGTGACGACCCCCCGTAACGATCGTTACACTGAACCATATGCAACGATTCGTCAGCGCCCGCGCCGTCTTCGCCCTCTGCCTACTCTACTCCGGCATCCTCATCGCCCAGCTCCACAACTCGCGCGGCAACGGCCCCGGCAACGTCCCCCAAGCCACCTTCTTCGTCCACCACCTCGGCGACGATCACGCCGAGGGCATCACCACGCTTGACATGAACGGCGATGGCCGCCCCGACATTCTGAGCGGCGCCTACTGGTATGAAAACCCGGGCCCCCGCGGCGGCGAGTGGAAGCGCCATCAATACCGCACCGTCGAAATGGTGGGCGAGTTCGTCTCCGATTGCGGCGAGTGGACCGTCGACGTCAACCACGATGGTGCCCCCGATGTCGTCACCGTCGGCTGGATGACCGACGGCCTCTGGTGGTACGAAAACCCGAAAAAGCCGGGTGTCCTGTGGCAGCGCCACCTGATCACGCATTCGATCGAAACCGAAGGCGGATGGATGGCCGATATCAACGGCGACGGCAAACCCGACCTCGCGCTCGCCCACTACGGCCATGCCGGAGTTCTTTGGGTGGATTTTTCCGGACCTGAACCGAAAGTGCACCACGTCGGCACTCGCGAGCAGGATGGCCACGGCATCGGCCTCGCCGATGTCGATGGCGACGGCAAAATCGATATCCTCCTCCCCCACGGCTGGTTCAAAAACATCGACGCCGATCACGACCAGTGGGAGTGGCACCCCGACTGGAATCTGGACGACGCCGGTTTTCCCATCATCGGCTACGATGTGAACAATGACGGCAAGCTCGACGTGATCTATGGCCACGGCCACAGCTACGGCCTCTACTGGCTCGAGCAGCAGGGCGATGCGTCCAACCGCCGCTGGGTCAAGCACACCATCGATGAATCCTACTCGCAGGTCCACACGCTCGCGCTCGCCGACATCGATGGTGATGGCGAAATGGAGCTGCTGGCCGGCAAGCGCTATCGCGGCCACAACGGCGGCGATCCCGGCTCCTACGACCCGCTCGTTGTTTACTACTACAAAATCAACCGCCAGACCGGCGAGTTCACGCGCGTTCCCATTTCAGTGAATGGAACCGCCGGAGTCGGCACGCAGTTCATCATCGCGGATCTCGATGGCGACGGCGACATCGATCTCGCCACTGCCGGCAAGACCGGTGTGCATTTTTTCGAAAACCTGAAAATCAATCAGGTGCCGAAAGAACAGCGCGAAAAAGAACTGCTCTTAAATGACAAAACCTGGCCCTTCCCCGGCGAAGGCCAGCAGGTTGAGTGGCAGCACTGAGTGGACCATCGTTTGCGTAAGCCAGATCGTCCATGGCTGAGGCATTCGCCCGCGGCATCTGCATCACGCTCGGCTTTGTTCTTCGAATTCCAGCGCTTGCGGATTCACTCCCGGTTCAATCGGTAACTCTGGCCGGCACCCGTTTTCCCGTGACGCTGGCGACACAGGCGGGCCGTCCATACGACGCCAGCACCGTCGGGAACAACGTTCGCAAACTTTGGGCCACCGGCCGTTTCGATGACATCCGCGTCGAGTCCCACGGCGCGGCAATCGTGTTCCGTGTGCATGAAGCGCCGCGGCTCCGCCTGCGTGAAATTCACATCGAGCCCAACAGCTTCGGATTGCATCCCAAAGTCGCCGAAGGGACGCCGATCAATCTGCTCCGCGCACACCAGATTGCGCTGGAGGCACAGAAGCGGCTGAGCGCGGAGGGCTACATCCACGCCCGAGTCGACGATGCGCTCACTCCCGTTTCACCGGATAAAGTCGACCTGCGCCTCAGCGTCCACGCCGGGCAACCGGTGGATATCAAGGACGTCGAGTTCCAGGGCAGCCCCGGTCTTCGGCCCCATGAGTTACGCAGCGCACTGCGCGCCGCCCGCATCCGGCGCGTGCTTCCGCCCGTCCCCGGCCTTTGGAGTGGATGGCGCCTGTCCCCCTCCTACAGCGAACCGGCACTGGATGGAGACCTCGCGCGCCTGCGCTCACTGTATTTCTCCCGAGGTTATTACGAGGCGAATGTGCGTCTCGGTGACACCGAGATCGTCGGCAAAGCCGCCAAAGTCAAGATCCTCGTGCAGTCCGGGCCGCAGTATCGCGATTCCGGTACGGCCGAGCTTTGCTCCTGCCTGCTGGCCGCCCGCCGCGACGCCGAACGCAAGGGCATCCTCGATTTCTTCGCAACGCTCGATGTGCAGCGCGCCGATCCCGCACCCGGTACCGCGCCCCTCGCAGAGTTAACTGCTCACGTGGACCAGGGCCCTCCCTACCGTACCGGCCGCATCGAGTTCACCGGTAATCATCGCTTTAGCGATTCCGCCGTGCGCCGCAACCTGCTGCTCGATGAAGGCGCGCCTCTCGACCGCATGCTGCTGCGCAAAAGCCTCGCGCGGCTCAACCGCACCGCGTGGTTCGATCCCCTTGGCGAAGACTCCGTTCAAGTCCACCGGAACCCCGCAACCGCCACGGCGGATCTCACTTTCCGCCTGACTGAACGCCAGCACCGCGCCTGGTCGATCTCCGGGCCGGTTGGTCCATTGAGCATCGCGGGGCCCTTACAAGCGTCCATCAGTTCGCGCCTGCCCGCGTGGGGCCGCGGCTTGTTCGAGCTTTCCACTTATTCGGCTTCCTTCAGCCTGGTCGCGTTCGCGCATCCGCTCCTGCCGATCCTCGCCGTCGCTTCCAGGGGCCCCGTCTTCCCGCTTGTGGCGATCCAGCGGCCGTTCACGCCGGGCGAAGGGTGGCTGTCCGGCTTCGTCGTTGCGCCGCAACTCGGCTGGCAGCGGACCGTCCTCGGATACCCCGTCACCCAGTTGCAACAGCGCCTTCTGCCCCGGCTCGCCGGCAACCATCAGTGACGATAGCCAGGGTATTGATAGCAGCCCGTTGCAACAGCGCCTTCTGCCCCGGCTCGCCGGCAACGCCCTCGAAGACGAATTGCCCGTCACCGTGCATCGTCCCCAGGGTGAAATGGTGCTGGCCTGCCAGCCACCCAAACCACGCTTCGTGAACCTCCGCCGCGGCGCTGCACTCGGCCTTCGCCTGTTGGGCAGCCTATCGGCGCTCTAGCTTCCAGCTAAACTCGAAATCGTGTCCTCCATCCCTCCGGCTCTCATTGAGTTTGAAGAAGTCTCCGTGGTCCGCGGCACCCGGCTCGCCCTCGACCGTGTCACGCTGCGCATCGGCCAGGGGGAACACGTCGCCCTCCTGGGCCCGAACGGATGCGGTAAGTCCACTCTAATCAAAACAATAGCACGCGAATGTTATCCGCTCGTTCAGGCTGGCTCGGCCGTGCGAATCATGGGCCGGGAAACCTGGAACGTCTTCGACCTCCGGTCCATGCTGGGCATCGTTTCTAACGACCTGACGGAAACCTTCCATCGCGATGTCACAGGCCGCGACGTCGTGCTTTCCGGCTTCTTCAGCAGCGTAGGCATCTGGTCGCACCAGCACGTCACTCCGGAGATGCAGCAAAAGGCCGATCGCGCCCTGGCTCGCCTGGAGGCCTCCCACCTGGCGGAACGTTCCGCGAGCGAAATGTCCTCCGGCGAAGAGCGGCGGGTACTGTTGGCCCGCGCGCTGGCTCATGATCCGCATGCGCTTCTGTTCGATGAGCCCAGCACTTCATTGGACTTATTCGCGCAACACGAGCTGCAACTGGTGGTGCGCAAACTGGCCCGTTCGGGTACCGGCATTGTATTGGTGACGCACTACTTAGGGGATATCCTCCCGGAAATCGAGCGCGTCGTACTGATGGACCGCGGCCGCATCGTAGCGGACGGCCGCAAGGAACAGATCCTGACCGCCGGGCAGCTCTCCCGCCTTTTTGGACTCCCCGTGGAACTGACCAACCGGAACGGCTATTACCATTTGTGGTGAACTGCCCCGCATGCAGGTCCCCATGTTGGGGAACTACACCCGCAGCCCGGCTTTCCCCGCGAAATACCGCGCCTTGCAGTTCAATAACTTAGGTCCTACCAGTTGTGGCTACCCGCCTGCACGCTGGCCAAGAACGTGCCCGAGAACTGGGATAATAAGAATCTCTTTCTGGCGTGGATTTCCACGCCCTCGCACATGAGTCAGACGCCCGACGCCAACCTGGCGGAAACGCTCCAGCGCCTGCACGCAATCGTGGAGGCTTCCCCGCTCGCCATTATTGCGCTCGATGGCGACGGCACCGTCCGCATGTGGAACCCCAGCGCCGAGCGCATTTTCGGCTGGGCCGAGGCCGAGGTGGTCGGCCGCCGGAATCCCACCATACCACCGGAGCTGGAACAGGAATACCGGTCGCTCATCGCCTCGCGCATGCAAGGTCTCAGCCAGTCTGGGTTCGAGACCACACGCGCGCGCAAGGATGGCAGCTTGATCGACGTCCGTGTCTGGACGGCGCCGTTGCGCGATGCCGGAGGCGCCGTCACTGGGATGATGACCATGCTCGTGGACAATACCCAGAGCAAGCACGCAGAGCGCGAGAAGCTGCAGTTGCGGGCCAGCGAGCAGGCGGCCCGGGCCGAAGCGGATGTGGAGAAGCGGTACCGGAGACTGCTGGAGGCCGCGCCCGACGCCATTCTCGAGGTCGACCGCCAGGGGCGCATCGTTCTGGTGAACATGCAGGCTGAACGGCTGTTCGGATACACGCGCGCCGAACTTCTGGGGAAACCGATCGAAACCCTCATACCGGGCCGCTTCCGGGGCCGGCACCCGGCACATCGCGACACTTTCTTCGAGCATCCGGTGATGCGCCCCATGGGAACCGGGCTCGAATTGTACGCGCGCCGCGCCGACGGCAGCGAATTCGCGGTCGACGTTACGCTCAGCCCCTACGATTCCGAAGGCGCCGGCCGCGTCATCTGCGTGGTGCGCGACGTGACCGAGCGCAAGCTCGCCGAAGAGCAGATCCAGATGCTCAATCAACACCTGGAACAGCGGACCGCCGAACTCGTCGCCACCAACAAGGAGCTGGAGCTGCGCAACCGCGAAGTGGAACGCGTCAACCGGCTAAAGGACGAGTTCCTCGCCAGCATGAGCCACGAGCTGCGAACACCGCTGAATTCCATTATTGGCTTTTCCGACCTTCTGGCCGAGCAGGGCGCGGCGAACTTCAATCCCAAGCAGAAGCGCTTCCTGGGGCACATCCAGCAGGGCTCGCGGCATCTGCTCGAATTGATCAACGACATTCTCGACCTTTCCAAGATCGAGGCCGGCCACCTGGAGCTCAAGTATGAAGACTTCGATCTGGCGCCGGCGGTAGCCGAGGTGGTCGCGACGGTGCGGCCCATTGCCACTGCCAAGTACATGCAGTTTGATAGCGCCGTCGCCGAAGGTCTGGTTCTCTATGCCGACCGTCTTCGTTTCAAGCAGGTGCTTTACAACCTGTTGAGCAACGCCATTAAGTTCACCGCTTCGGGCGGGCAGGTGTCCATCGAAGGCGCCGCCGTGGATGGCTTCATCCGCTTTTGCGTGGCTGACACGGGCATTGGAATTCCCGCCGGCGAGCAGCAAGCGATCTTCGAAAGTTTCCATCAGGTCGGGACCACCACCAAGGGAGTGCGCGAGGGCACCGGGCTCGGGTTGGCCATTACCAAGCGGCTGATTGAGCAGCATGGCGGCAGCATCTGGGTGGAAAGCGAGCTGGGCAAGGGCAGCCGGTTTTTCTTCACGCTGCCGGTCCGGTTGAGCGAGGGCGAGGCCGTTTCCACCCGCGAGGACGAAGCACCGCTCGTTCTGGTGGTCGAGGATGAAGGAGCCGCCCAGGAGCTGATGGTGAGCCATCTGGAGGAAGCCGGTTACCGCGTGATGACCGTCGGGTCCGGCGCTGAGGCAGTGCAAACCGCCATCAACCTCCGCCCCGACGTCATCACCCTGGACCTGCTGCTTCCGGGCAAGAGCGGCTGGCAGACGCTCGACGAGCTGAAGAAGTCACCCGTCACCAGCGCCATTCCAGTTATCATTGTTTCTGTTGTCGAAGAACGGAAGAAGGGTCTTTCGGTCGGCGCCGCAGATTATCTGGTGAAACCGGTATCGAAAGAACGCCTGCTGGCGACGATTGGCCGCGCCACGGCAGCTTCCGGACGGAGAGCCAGTGAACGCCGCCCATGAGGACCGCAAGACAATCCTGGTAGCTGACGACAATCCCGTCAGCCGTGAACTGATCCGCGAAATCCTCGAATACGATCAATATAAAGTGATCGAAGCCGGAGATGGCGGCGAGGCGCTGGCTAAACTGCGGGCCCACCGCCCCGACCTGGCCCTTCTGGATATTCAAATGCCCGTCATGGACGGCAACGCGGTGATCCGGGAGATTCGCGCCGACCCCGCCCTTTCCCGGCTTCCCGTTGCCGCGCTCACCGCCTACGCCATGCAAGGGGACCGCGAGCGCGCTCTCGCCGCCGGGTTCAACAGCTACATCACCAAGCCCATTGAAATTCCCGACTTTCGGGCGCAGGTTGCCAAACTCCTTGAAAAAAAGGAAGAATAGCTTTCAGTTCCGCCAAACGCAATTATGGCTTCGCAATCCGCGTTTCACGTCAAACTTGTAGCGATTGATGACACACCCGAAAGCCTCGAGCTCGTCACCGAAGCTCTCTCGGACGAGCCGGGCTTGCGGGTGTTTACCGCAACCGACCCCGAAGACGGCCTGGACATCATTTTCCACGAGCGCCCGCAGATTGTGCTGCTCGATCTGGTGATGCCCAAGCTGGGCGGCATGGAAGTCCTGGAGCGAGTCGTGGAGTTCGACCCAAGCATCGAGGTGATCCTCATGACGGCCCACTACTCGACCGAATCTGCCGTAGAAGCGGTGAAAAAGGGGGCGAGCGATTACCTGAACAAGCCGGTCTCTATCTCGGTTCTGCGGGAGAAGGTGCGGAAGCTGATGGAAGAAGCGCGCCAGCACCAGCGCTCGCTCACTCTGGACAGCGAACTGCTTTCCGCTTCCCAGTTCGAGGGCATGGTGGGCCGCAGCCCGGTGATGTGGGAATTGTTCGCGCGCATCCGCCGCGTGGCCCCGCACTACCGCACGCTACTCGTCACCGGCGCTACCGGCACGGGCAAGGAACTGGTGGCGCGCGCGCTGCATCAGCTCAGCCCGGTGTCCGGCGGCCGCTACGTGGTGTGCAACTGTTCGGCGGTGGTCGAGACGTTGTTTGAAAGCGAGCTGTTCGGCTACGTGAAGGGCGCGTTCACCGGGGCCAACCAGGACAAGATGGGCCTGTTCGAATACGCCCACAACGGCACGCTGTTTCTCGACGAAATCGGCGACATGCCGATGAACACGCAGGCCAAGTTGCTGCGCGTGTTGCAAAACCAGGAGGTGCAGCGCGTGGGCTCGCTCACGGCGCGCAAAGTCGATGCGCGCGTGATTGCAGCAACCAATCACGACCTGAAGTCGCTCATCACGCAAAGCCGCTTTCGCGAGGACCTGTATTACCGGCTTTCCATGGTGGAAATCCGCACGCCCCGCCTGACGGAGCGGAAGGAGGACCTGGCGCTGCTCGAGCATCATTTCATTCGCAAGTTTTCCGAGCAGTATCAGAAACCCATCCAGGGGCTGACGCAACGCGCCCAGATTCTGCTCGCTCAATATCCGTGGCCGGGCAACGTGCGCGAGTTGGAAAACGTGCTAGGCAGCGCCTGCATGATGGTGATGGGCGATGTCATCGACATCCCCGATTTGCCGGAGAACATCCGCAAAGGGGCAAGCGGCGGCGAATTGCCCGCGGCCCTCACGGCCGAGCCCGAAAAAGACCTCTCGCTCGAAGACCAGGAGCGGCGCCTTCTGGTATCGGCTCTCGAGCGGGCCAACGGCAATCAATCACAAGCCGCCCGCCTGCTCCGCATCAGCCGCGACCGCATGCGCTACAAAATGGCGAAGCACCACTTGAAGTAGGTCTGACGTAACCCTCACTGTAAGATTCCGCACCGCGAAAGGTTTGCCCGCCGGGTACTTCTTACCCCCCCGGATGACCCGCATCGGCCGAAGCCGGACCGGAAGCCAACGCGTTAGCGCTCCTGGTACGCCGGATGCACTTCCACACGGCAGCCGAACCATCTATGGCTGATCTTCATACAACAAGGAGAAATTTGGTATGAATTGGGACCAAGTTGAAGGAAAGTGGATGCAATACCGCGGACAGGCGAAACAGCAGTGGTCGAACCTGACCGACAGCGACCTCGATCAGATTGCCGGCAAACGCGACGTCCTGCTTGGCAGGCTGCAGCAGCGTTACGGCATTTTGCGGGAAGACGCGCAGAAAAAGGTCGAGGAGTGGCTCAAAATGTTAGACAAGCAGCCACAAGCCACCCGCGAGCAGTCGCACCAGACCGCCAAGGGATAGCCGCCTGATGACGGCGGGCGGCGGGAAACGACCTCTCTCCCGCCGCCTCGTATCTAAACTGCGGCTTTGGCCAGCACGTCGTGGAGGCGATCGGCAACGATCCGGTCTTCGCCCGGCTCGAGCATCCACACGCCCACGACGATCGTATTGCCGTCGATGGGCAGGCCCGCGCTGGCCCGGTTGCTGCCGGTTGCGGGGTTGAGTTCGATGCTCGGCGTGCCGTCGCGCAGTTGGTGCTTCACGTCAACCGGGGAAATCTTGACGCGCTGCTGGTCGTAGCGCAGCAGCAGGTGAGGCACCTGGTTCGCCACGGGCGGCACCGCGATGCTGGATTCCAGACTGGGGATGTCCTTCATGCGCTCCGCGATCAGCTCGGCGCGCCGCCGGAATTCGTGTTGCATGGCCTCTTCGTCCTGGCCGGCGAACCAATCCACCGCCGCCACCATGCCCACGATCTGCTCCTTGGCGACTTTCATGCCGCGCCCCACCACATCGTCGTAGGGGTTGTTGTTCATGGCCGCCGCCGCGATCAGGTCTTTCCGTCCCAGCAGCAGGCCGGCATTCTGCGGGCCGCGAATGCCCTTGCCGCCCGAGAACGTGACCAGGTCGAAGCCCATCTGCGTGTAGTTCCAGAGATTCGAGATGGGCGGCACATCCGCGGCGGCATCGTTGAAACAGGGCACACCGTGCTTGTGCGCCACGCGAATCCAATCCTCGCGGCTGATCTGCCCCCCTTCGGCCGCGTTGAAGAAATGCGCCATCACCGTGCGGTCAGTAAACGCCGCTTCGTAATCCGCCAGCGTCTCCACTTCGACGAAACGAATGCCGCAGTTCAGCAGCGCGTGATCGTAACCGTAGCGGTGGGCCTTCTGCACGATCACTTCGTTCTTGAGCCCGGCTATATCTGCCGGCATTTTCTGAGGGGTCGAAACATTGTTGGCCACGGTCATGCAAGCTGCGGTGCCCAGCGTCAGGGCCGACGCCGCACCGGCCGTCACCACCGCCGCTTCGCAGTGCAACCGGCTGGCCAGGTACTCGCCGGCCTTCTTTTGCAGCTCCATTAACCGGACCGGATGTTTCGCCGCGCGCGCCACGGCGGCCTGCACCGATGGCGGCATGGTAGACGCGGTGAGAATGGTGTAGGTTCCGGCAGCGTTGATGATCTTGGTGACGCCGAGTTTATCGTAATAATCCTCGCCCTCGTCGGCAGGCTGGGTGGGCGCGGGCGCCGCTTTCGCCGGTACGGCCCGGCTGGCGACACCGGCGGCAACAAGTCCTCGGGTCCAGGCGAAGAAATCTCTGCGGCTGGCGAATCGGTTCATGGGCATCCTCCAGGGCTAGCGTCAGCAATGATACTCCCATGCTAGCCGAATTTCACGTACCTGGAGCTTGTGCTTGAACCGATTCGATGCCGTGCAAAGACCAGCCGCCTTAACTCGCGGAGGCGTTGGCGGCGGTCAACTGGCTGTTGGTCGCGGTCCAGATGCCGGACACGCTGTTGCCGGCGCCTATAAACAGCGCGGCTGAAGTCAGGCACACAAACGCCATCAGCAGGGTGTACTCGATCAGGTCCTGCCCTTGTTCGTCGCGCAAAAACTCGATGATCTGCTTTTTCATCCGGGTCTCCTTGCCCATTACCCTTTGGCAACCTCTCATTAGGCAACTCATTGGCCAATAGTGAACCTGGCTGCAAATGTTGGCGCCTCGGCACTTGGCCGCTCGCGCCCGGCCCGCGCGCCGGATTCGAGTGACATTTAGTCACCTTTCGGTGACAGAGAGGCGCTGCCGATCGTTAGTATTACCGGAGGTGTTGCTCACGCCTCGTCTCAGCCCGTTGCCAGAATCTTCTGGAGGATCTCCGGGATTTCAAACACCGCGCGGTTTTTGTAGCCCGCCGCGTTGGCATGAAAGCGCCGGCAGTTCTCAGGCTGGAGCAGCTCCGCCACCGCCGGGACGATGTAGCGGAAGCTGCGCAGCACGAGACCCATCTGGTTCTCCATCACCCAATCGGCGTTGTAGCGCTCCTGCGGCAGCGTCCACGCGTTGCGCTCCACCAGCACCGGCAGTTTCATAGCCAGCGCCTCGCTGATGCTGCCTGGCCCCGGCTTGCCGATGAAGAAATCCGCCAGCCGCATGTAGTGCGGCACCTCCTTGGTGAATCCTTCGACGAACAGGGGGATGCGGTGCGGCATCTGCCGGAGGTCGCGCACCAGCGCTTCGTTGCGCCCGCAAATCAGGATGAGCTGCAGTTTGAGCGGCGAACGGTCGAGCCGCCGCGCAATCTCCAGCATCACACGCGAGCCGTGCCCGCCGAACAATACCAGCGCCGTCGGCAACTCCGGGTCGAGACCCAGCTTGCGGCGTTCCGCGGCGCCGTCGATCTCGATGGTTTCGTAAAACTTCGGCGCTAGAATCATTCCCGAAGTCGAAAACACGTGCGCTTCATCGTGGCCGGCAGCGCGCGCCTGCTTCACCGCGCGTGCGGTGCCGCAGATGAAATACTGCCGCTGGCGCTCGATCCAGAAGTGCGGCGGATAATCCGCGAAGTCGGTCAGGATGGTGACGAAAGGAACTCCCGGCATGGCGCGCGCTAAACTCTCTCCCATCGCGCGGTTGAAATTCGGCACCAGCGACACCGCCAGATCCGGCCGCTCGTCATGCCAGAATTTCTCCAGCAGCCGCACCACCGGACGGTGATACAACCGGATGACGCCGTGCATCATCCCGAGGAACTGGGTAGAGCCCAGCGTCCAGCCCTCGCGCAGCATGAGATTGTAGAGGTCTTGCAGGCGAATGCCGCTGACCCGCCGGAAAATGTCGAGCGGATCGAGCAGCTCCTGCAGGTTGACCAGGCGCACTTCCCACGGCCGCTGCTGCGCCTCGATGACCTGGCGCAGTGCATTCGCCGCCGCGCGGTGGCCGCCGCCGGCGTCAAAAAACACCAGATCGATTCTGGACATTCTCTAAGATGATGGCATGGCTTCTTCCACGGCGCTCTGGGCCGTCCTGATCTTTGCCGCGACTTATCTCGTTCTGGCCATCGGCCGCCTGCCCGGCTTCCGCGTCGATCGCACCGGCGCCGCCATCATCGGCGCCACCCTCATGGTCGCGTTCAACGTCCTCACCGTCGCCGATGCCGTGGAAGCCATCAACACCGACACCATCCTGCTGCTGTTCGGCATGATGATCGTGGTGGCCAACCTGCGGATCTCCGGATTCTTCGCCCTGGTCGCCGATTGGCTCGTGACCCACGCCCACCGGCCGCTGGCGCTGCTGGTCCTGATTGTTGCCGTCTCGGGCTTGTTCTCGGCGTTCTTTGTCAACGACACCATGTGTCTCGTGCTCACGCCGCTCGTGCTCGAGATCACCACGCAAATGCGCCGCAACCCGATTCCCTATCTGCTGGCGGTTGCGATGGCGGCCAACGTCGGCAGCGTAGCCACGGTTACGGGAAACCCGCAGAATATGCTGATCGCCAGCTTTTCGGGCATTCCCTACCGCGCCTTCGCGGCGGCGCTCACGCCGGCAGCGCTCCTGAGTCTCGCCGTCGTCGTTGCGCTCATCGCATTTTTCTATCGCGGCGAGTTTCTCCGCGCCACGCCGCGCGTTACCATTCAACCGCCCGCGGTGCGCGTCCACCGCGCCCTGGTATGGAAGTCGACCATCACCTCGGCGGCCATGATCGTGCTGTTTTTCCTCGGCTGGCCGATCGCCAAAGTGGCGCTGGTGGCCGGCGCTTTGCTCCTGCTGACGCGCCGCGTCAAACCCGAGCGCGTCTATGCCGAAATCGACTGGTCCCTGCTCGTGCTCTTCATCGGCCTGTTCATCGTGGTGCGCGGCGTCGAAAAGACCTCGCTTTCCGCCGACCTTTTCGCCGTCGCTTCGCGCCTGCATCTCGAACGCACCGGGGTAATGAGCGCCTTCTCGGTAATCCTTTCGAATATCGTCAGCAACGTGCCGGCGGTGCTCGTGTTCCGCCCGTTCATCCCGCACCTCGCCAACCCCCTGCATGCGTGGCTCACCCTCGCCATGTCTTCGACGCTGGCGGGCAATCTCACGGTGCTCGGCTCGGTGGCGAACCTCATCGTCATCCAGCGCGCGCGGCACAAGGTGACCATCACGTTCTGGGAGTACGCACGCGTGGGCGTGCCCGTCACCATCCTGACCGTTGCCATCGGCGTGTTGCTCGTGCCCTAACCGCCCGGCTGTAATCCCGCGACTCCCGTGCTACCGTGAGTGCAGGATGCTCACTACATTGCTCGCCGCCACGCTACTTGTGTCGGGATGCGCCCTCGGTGCGCTCCTGGTCGGGCTGTGGATGCGCAGCCGCATCATCGAACTTGACGCCGCGCGCAAGCTGGCCGAGATGAATCTTTCCACCGCGCAGGCCGGCTCCGCCAGGATGGCCGAAACTTTTCAGGCACTCGCCGATACCGCCCTGCGATCGACTCAGCAGAGCTTCCTGGAGTCGGCCCGTTCCACGCTGGAAACCGTGCGCGTGGAAATGACCGGCGATCTCACCCAGCGCCAGACCGCCGTCGAAACCGTGGTCAAGCCGCTCGCGGATTCGCTCGCCAGGCTCGACACGCAAATTCACGAACTCGAAGCAGCGCGCCGGCACGCCTTCGGCGGCCTGGAACAGCAGATCGAAACCATGGCACAGCGCGAAGTGGAGCTCCAAAGGGAGACCGCTTCGCTCGTCACTGCGTTGCGCGCGCCGCAAGTTCGCGGGCGTTGGGGCGAAATCACCCTGCGTCGCGTGGCCGAGCTTGCCGGCATGGCCGAGCGCTGCGATTTCTGCGAGCAGGAAACTCAGGAAACCGAGACCGGCCGCATTCGCCCCGATATGATCGTGCGCCTGCCCGGTGAGCGCACCATCGTGGTGGATGCCAAAGCCCCGCTCACGGCCTATCTCGACGCCGTAGCTGCCGGCTCCGACGCCGACCGCCGCACTGCCCTGCTCCGCCACAGCCAGCAGGTGGCCAAGCACGTCGATCAGCTCAGCAGCAAGAGCTACTGGGCGCAATTCCAGCCCGCTCCCGAGTTCGTCGTGCTCTTCCTGCCCGGCGATCCGTTCTTCAGCGCCGCGCTCGAATACAAGCCCACGCTGGTGGAGGATGCCGCGCGCCAGAAAGTTCTGGTCTCGACTCCGACCACGCTGATCGCCATTCTCAAAGGTGTGGCCTACGGCTGGCGGCAGGAGAAACTCGCGGAAAATGCCGAGCAGGTCCGTCAACTGGCCGCCGAGCTGTTCGATCGCATCGTGACCTTGCAGACCCACTTCAACGAAATCGGCCGGTCGCTCGCCAAATCCGTCGACGCCTTCAACCGCTGCGTGGGCTCGCTCGAATCGCGCGTCTACCCCTCCCTGCGGCGCATCCGCGAGCTGGGTGCCACCACGGCCGAGGAGCCGCCCGCCCCCGAGCGCATCGACCTGGTGCCGCGCACGCCCGGGTTGTTTGAAATTTCGTAGGGGCAATCCCGTGCGCGCCTTCCTCCTCCTGCTCTCCCGCCTTCACTGGCTGCGCAGATGGGTGGAATCATCCGCCATTTCCCGCCGTGTCGCTTCCCGATTCGTCGCCGGCGACACTCTTGCCGACGTCCTCGCCGCCGGGCGCCGCATCAATAGCGAAGGCATCGCCCTCACCATCGATCACCTGGGCGAGAACGTGACCTCGCTGGCCGAAGCCGAGGTCTCGCGCGATGTTTATTTGCAAATCCTCAACGAAATTGCCGGGCACCGCATCAACGGCAACGTGTCGCTCAAGTTGACCCAATTCGGCATGGACATCTCCGAGCAGGCCTGCCGCGCAAACGTCGAGCAGCTTGTCCTGCGGGCTAAAGATCTGAACACCTTTGTGCGCGTGGATATGGAATCGAGCGCCTATACTGACCGCACCCTCCAGCTCGTCACCGATCTGCATGCCCGCTACGGCGCCGTGGGCACGGTCATCCAGGCGTATCTCCGCCGCAGTGAAAAGGATGTCGAAATGCTCTGCCGTGCCGGAATTCGCGTCCGCCTCTGCAAAGGCGCCTACCTCGAGCCGGCCGAAGTTGCCTTCCAGGCCAAGGCGGATGTCGACCGCAACTACGTGCATCTGATGAACATCCTGCTCGCCACAGGAACCTATCCCGCCATCGCCACCCATGACGAGAAAATCATCGTCGCCACCAGGGATTTCGCGAAGTCGCACCAAATTCCGCCCGAGTGCTTTGAATTTCAAATGCTTTATGGCATCCGGCGCGATCTCCAGCGGCGCCTGGTGGCCGAAGGTTATCGCCTGCGCCTCTACGTGCCCTTCGGAAAGGCGTGGTATCCGTATTTTATGCGGCGTCTGGCCGAGCGCCCGGCCA
>JASHOO010000503.1 GCA_030041035.1 Bryobacteraceae bacterium
GAAGCTGGGGCGCGCCGACGATGCGCGGCGGGAGCTCGAGGAATTTCAAAACCTCAAAGAGATGAAGCAAAAGCTGCGGGAAGTCTACCAGGAAATGCGGGTGGAGCCGGTGCACCAGGAGCGGCCGGATCCGGAAGTGCCGAATTAGCTCGTAGCCGAGCGGATCACTGATCGAGATCGGCGCCGAGCGATCCGGCCATGCCCTGGGGATCCTCGATCGCTTTGAGCACCGTATCCACGTCCGTCTTGACTCCAATCACGGTCGCGCCATCGCGACGGAACGCCGCGATGAGCATTCTGGCGGATTTTCCGGAGTCGGTCAGAAAGATGTAGGTGGATTGGGCATCACGGCGCGAGTGAACGGTGATCACCGGATGGAGACCGTGAGCGGATATGGCGTTCATGAGACGGTCGCGGTCGGCGAGGTCGCGATAAGCGGGGGAGGAATCGAGATCCTCAAACACGGCAAGCTGGAACTCCTGTGTGCCGGCGGGATGCTTCACCTTGAGCGCGAAATTCCCCACTCCCATGAAGGGAATGTGCGTGCGCTTGACGCCGTAGTGGGACTCGATGGCCTTCACCACATGGTTGAAGTCCCAGTCTTCGGCGAAGCCGGCCGCGGCGGCGACCAGCAGCACAGCCAGCAATCGCGCATTCATCTGGATTCCCTCCGCGCGGAAGAGCAGCATGTGAGATCGAGCATGGGGATGTGGAAGCGGCCGCCGAGGTCGGTGATCTGGGTGGGATCGAGCGTTCCGGCGATGTTCACGATGGTCAGTTCCCTGGGCTCGGCGGCGATGATGACGATGCCTGCAATGTTCCCGTTGGCATCGGCCTTGAAGTAGATGTCGGCATCGCCTCCGGAGCGCTTGGAATGGGCGCCGACGATGCGGGACCATGCGGGCGGGCGGAACTGATCGCGCAGGGCGTCGACATCCGCCTTGGAGTACTCGCCTTCGCCGGCGAACTGATAGCTGCGGACGTAAATGCCCTGCAAGCCCGCAATGAGCTTCTTGACCCTGGCGTCTTCTCCGGTATCAGGAAGCCACTTGGCGGCGAACTGGAGCATGGCGCCATCGAGGGTGACGTTTACGGACTCTTCGGCCTTCTCCGACAGCGCCTCCAGATTACCGGGCAACGGCAACTGCTGCGCGCACACGGGCGCCAGGGCAGCGGCCAGCAGCGCAACTTGGAATTTCATATTATGCCTCCCTCAACATCTTCACCAGACAAGTACGCACGAAGGGGTGGGCGAGGAGGCACGATGTTGAGGAGCGAACCGGCCAGCGCCGTATAATGACTTCGGAAAGGCGGGATGATGGGTCAGAGCTGGCGGCGGATGGCGGTACTGCTCCTGCTGGTTTGCGCAAGCGCAACGGCGCAGAGCGGTTTTGTCCGGGCCGATGGCAAAGCGCTGATGACGCCGGCAAACCAGAAACTGCTGCTGCGCGGCATCAACCTGGGGAACTGGCTGGAGCCGGAAGGGTACATGTTCCTGCTGGAGGGCGGGCCGGCGGCGCCGCGGGAAATCGAGGGCTTTTTCAACGAGCTGATCGGCCCGGCCGATGCAGCGGCGTTCTGGCGGGAGTATCGGGACCGGTACATCACCGAGCGCGACATCAGTTTCCTTCGCCAAGCGGGATTCAATTCGGTGCGGGTGCCGCTGCACTACAAGTTCTTTTTATCGGGCGGTGAAGGGTTCGCACTGCTCGACCGGCTGATCGGCTGGTGCCGGCGCGAGGGGGTCTGGGTGATTCTGGACATGCATTGCGCACCCGGCGGGCAGACGGGATCCAATATCGACGATAGCTGGGGTTACCCGTGGCTGTACGAAAGCGCGCAGGATCAGGACCTGACCATCGAGGTATGGAAGCGCATCGCCGAACACTACCGGAACGAGACCATCGTGCTCGGCTACGACCTGCTCAATGAGCCGATCCCGCATTACCCGCGACTCCAGATGTACAACAGCCAATTAGAGCCCCTGTACAAGCGCATTTCGGCGGCCATCCGCGAGGTGGACCGGCACCACGTGATCATTCTAGGCGGGGCGCAGTGGGACACCAACTTCAAGGTATTCGGAGCGCCGTTCGATAGTAACGTGATGTACACGTTTCACAAGTACTGGATGCCGCCGAAGCAGGATGCCATCCAGGAGTACCTGGATTTTCGCGACCGCTACAACGTGCCGGTTTGGCTGGGGGAATCGGGAGAGAACACGGATGAATGGATTGGGCAGTTCGTCCAGGTGCTGGAGAAGAACGAGGTCGGGTGGTGCTTTTGGCCTTACAAGAAGATGGAGAAGAGTTCGTGCGTGATGTCGTTCGCAAAACCGGCGCACTGGACGGAGACCGTGGCCTTCGGAAAGATGCCGGGTAACACCGACGCGGCAGAGAAGCGGATTGCGGCGCGGCCGTCGCTTGCAGACTCGCGGGAGGCGATGAAGGACCTGCTCGAAAGAATTCGATTCGAGAATTGCCGCGTCAATGCGGAATATCTGAAAGCGCTGGGGCTTCGGGCGGTTTCGCCGTAATCCGGCTAGAAGCGGGCCTGGCGTTCGCTGGCTCGCGGGGCGAAAAGAGCGGCGTACATGCCGACCATTTCCGCGGTCCGGGCGGTGCATGAGGCCAGCACGACGAGAGGGAACAGATAGAGGGCCCGCACGCGGCTGACGCCCACTACGCGGCTGTAGCGGAACCAGTGCCGGGCATCACGGCAGACGAGGCCCATCCGGAGCAGGATGGGCTCGAGGAACGCCAGCTTTTCGAGTGCTGGAATGCGCGGCCAGTCGGGGTCGGACGCTCTGCCGCTGTAAGTCTCCCATCCCCGGCGAAAGTGCCCCCGGGAAAGCCACCATCGCAAATTCATTCCGTGGGCGACTCTTTGCTCGGGCTGGAAGGCGATTTTAGCCCCGGAACGCACCAGCTCGAAATACAGCAGCGACGATGAGAACGACCGCCTGAGATGGCGAAAGGGATGCTGCAACAGCAAATCGCGCCGGAGCGCTACATTGTGGGCCATCAAAGCGGCGGCCTCGGGGGCGGCACCGCGAGCGAGCTGAAACGCCCAGGTTGGCAAAGCCGCCGCCAGCATGAAGGCCGAGTCGGGGCCGAACCGCCCGGTGCGGAATTGTGAAGGTCCCACCGAGACGTCGGCGCCGCCCCGAAGCGCATTCGCGAGCGACGACAGCCAGTGTGGTCCCGGAACGGCGTCGCAGTCAATGAAGGCCACAAACTCTCCTGCCGCTTCCTGTGCACCCCGGTTCTTGAGCTGCCAGTAGTGGTCCTCCGGCGGGCTCACGGGAACCAGTCTGACTTGACAATAGTTTCCCTCCGCCGCGCCCAAGGTTTTCCAATGCTCGATCTGTTGGGGGCTTCCAGTGACAATCAATTCCACCTGTTCCAGGGGAAAGTCCTGGCGACGTAGGGCGTTCAAAGTGTCCGCGGGCGGCGCCAGTGCAGTGTTTTCTTCGTTAAAGGCTTCGACCACCACGGAGATGAGCGGTTTCATCGAATTCATCGTGCCACGGCAACGGGGGCGTGCCCGCAAAGTGTTTGGTATAGACTTACGAAGCGATCCACAAAGGCATCCTCTGTCAAATACCGCAGGGCAAACTCACGGCCGTTTCTGCCCATTCGCGCGGCGTAGTCCTGGTTCTCCAAGAGACGCAGCAGAGCGCCGGCGAGCTGAGAGGGGTCCTGGGGAGGGACCAGTAGACCGGTTTTGCCGTCCTCGAGGATCTCCGCAAGCCCGCCGGTATTCGAAGCGATGACCGCGGTGCCGCGCATCATGGCCTCGGCGGCCACAATGCCGAACGGTTCTTCCCACCGGGAGGGCACGACTTGCACCCACGCACCGCCGAAACGCTCCTCCATTTCCTCACGCGAAAGATGCCCTAAGAACGTAACGCAGGAGTTGAGACCCAGACGGCTGACGTTCGACACGAGATGCTGCCGATCCGGTCCATCGCCGGCAATCAGAAGCCTGGCTCCGGGCACCTGGGACCGCACACAGGCGAAGGCTTCGATCAAGTCATCCGCTCCTTTCTCCTGGATGAGCCGTCCGGCAAAAACGACGGCCGGCCGCGGGGCGAGATCGCGCCGGGCCGTACGCACAGGCACGCCGTTCCAAACCACTTCCACCGGTTGAATGCCCTCAGCCTCCAGCCGGCGCCTGGTCGCGTGGCTATTGGCCACAATCAGGTTGAAGGCGCCTCTCCAGCGCCGCCAGAGGTTCATTTGCAGCATCGTCGAAGGCCACGCATAGGTCGGGAAGCAGCCATGCCGCAAGCAGGCGGCACCGGCCGGCTCACGGCAGCTCGAAAGATCAGGGAGCATCTTCGTTCCAATCGGGCAGATGCACCGGTACCAGGCTACGTGATAAATGGCGGGAACGTCTCCGAGCAAGGGCAGAATGAGGGGAGAGAGCTGGCTCAAAAACAGCCGGACATGGATCAAGTCAGGACGGAATTCCCGCAAAACCTGTTGGAGACGCCGGAATGCCGAGAGGTTGGCCACCTGAGTCAAGCCTCGGAGCGATGAAAGGGTGCCAAAGCACTGGTAATCGGCCTGACTGGGCAAATTCAGGGGCCGCGCCGAACTGGCGAGCAGCCGCGCATCATGTCCCCGCCGCCGCAGCGCGTCGCGCAACGCCAACACCATCAACTCGGCACCACCGCTGGGTGTGGCGTAGTCGCTCATCAAAAGGACGCGCATCAAAGCCGCCGGCGCCTTGGCAGTTCAGATCCCAAACCTGTGCTGCCGCCGTAAGTGGTGATCAGAGCCGGTTTGCCGGCAAGGAGCAATTGCCGGACCTTCGGCCACGAGCAA
>JASHOO010000504.1 GCA_030041035.1 Bryobacteraceae bacterium
GACACGGACGTGGTCGAAGAGTCGCAGGGCCTGCTGCTCGCCCAGCACCTGCTCGCGCGCGACGTCAATGTGATCGTCTACGATCCCGCTGCCATGGATAACGCGCGGCCTGCACTGGTGGGTCGGGTCCATTTCGCAGCCTCCCTCGCAGAGTGCGCTCGCCAGGCCGACGTTCTCGCCATCACCACTCCCTGGCGCGAGTTCCAAACTCTCTCGCCAGAGGTTCTGAGGCCCTTAAACGGACGGCCGAAAACCGTCGTCGACTGCTGGCGCCTTCTGGCGCGCGAGAATTTCGAGCCGCTGGTGGACTATATCACTTTGGGTCTCGGCAGCCTGGGCGCGCCGCGATCGGCTGACTTGCCCGCGCGGCCCCTGCAAGCCCAGGTGCAGGGTCGCGGAGATTAAGCATATGAAGGATGCAACCAAAGTCCTGGTGACCGGCGCCGGCGGCTTCATCGGGCACCACCTCGTGACGTACCTGAAGCACAACGGCTATTGGGTGCGCGGAGCCGATCTCAAGCCGCCCGAGTACTCTCCGAGCGACGCCGACGAGTTCGAACTGCTCGATCTGCGCCGATGGGACAACTGCCTGCAAGCCACCCGCGGCATCGACCAGGTCTACGCGCTGGCCGCCGACATGGGCGGCATGGGGTTCATTTCCTGCCATCACGCGCAAATTCTTTCTAACAACTCGCTCATCAACCTGCATACGCTCGATGCCGCGCGCCTCAACGGTGTAAAGCGTTATCTCTACACTTCCTCGGCGTGCGTCTATCCGGAATTCAAGCAGACCGACGCCAATGTGGTTCCGCTCAAGGAATCCGATGTCTATCCCGCTCAGCCGCAGGATGCCTACGGCTGGGAGAAGCTGGTCACCGAGCGCCTCTGCATGCACTATCGTGAGGACTTCGGCATCGAAACCCGCGTCGTGCGCTTCCATAACATTTTCGGCCCGCTCGGTTCCTGGGATGGCGGCCGCGAAAAAGCTCCCGCCGCTATGTGCCGTAAGGTTGCGGTAGCCAAACTCACCGGCAATCCCGTGATCGAAATCTGGGGCGATGGCCAGCAGACGCGCTCTTTCTGTTACATCGACGACTGCCTGAACGGCATCGACCGCCTGATGCGCTCCGATTTCCACGACCCCATCAACCTGGGCCAGGACCGCATGGTCACCATTAACGAGCTGGCCGGCATGGTCGCTGACATCGCCCGCGTTCGCATCGTGAAGAAGCATGTCGCCGGCCCCATGGGCGTCCGCGGCCGCAACTCCGACAACACTCTGCTCCGCCAGGTGCTCGGATGGGCGCCGGAAATCTCCCTCGAAGAGGGCCTGGCCCGAACCTATGCCTGGGTCGAACAGCAGGTGCGCGAGAAGCTGCAAAGTACCGGGCGGGGCGAGAAGGCCAAGCCGGTCGCGGTATAGGCGCAGCCCTAGGTACCACCCCGCTACCCGAAAAACTCTTCCGGAAATCTTGCAAAGTCGGTTCACTGGGGTATAATCGTTTATCGATATACCGATTATCGATTATGCCCAAACGCAAGCTCGACCCATTGCCCTCGGCCGCGTTCCAGATCCTGCTCGCACTGGCCGGCGAAGATCTCCACGGTTACGGCATCATGCGCCAGGTCGCGGAGCAGACCGGCGGCCGCATGCGATTGGGTCCGGGCACGCTGTACAGCTCGATCCAGACACTGCTCGAAGAGAAACTGATCGAAGAACTCGACCTGCGCGACGACAGAGACCTAGGCCATGAGCGGCGCCGCTATTATCGGTTGACTTCGGCTGGACGCAAACTGGCGCGCTCCGAGGCCGAAAGACTCGCCGATCTGCTGCGAGTCGCCCGGGCCAAGAAGATTTTGAGGGGGGAATATGTCTGAGAAGCTGTACGCCTCGATATTGCGCCTCTATCCTTCTCACTTTCGTGAAGCGTACGGCGACGCGGCCCTCCAATTGTTCCGCGACCGTGCCCGCCATGAGAAAGGTTTCTTCCCGCGCCTAAGGCTCTGGCTGGATCTGCTCTCCGATTTAGCGATCTCGGTGCCGCGTGAGCATCAGCGTCTCCAACCGAGGCTCGTCGCCATTTCGCTTCAACTTCGCCCGGACGGCCTGCCGTCGCTCCACGTGCTGGATCGCGAATCGCCTTGTTTTGCGGCGCTGTTTGCTGGCGGTGTTCTCTCGCTGGTTGCGGTCCTGGCATTTTCGATTGGCATTGTTCGCCTCGTAAACCCCCGCCCACTCCGCGCACGCGTCACGCAATTTGTGCTTCCAGCCCAGGCGCAGTGGTCCGCAGTGAGCCGTCCTATAACTGCGGCCAGGGACGACGGGGAGGAGGGCACAATCGTGTCCGGGCCACCGGCGATGGCTGCCATCCTGGAGCTGAGCATACCCGGACTCGCCCAGTTACCAGCTCAACTCCCCAGGCCGACCTTCTCCGCCCGCGTATTGATCCAGGCGGTTCCCGAGGGCGCTGAACCCGATGCCGCCGGCCGGCACCGCATCATCGATGTGGCGATCCGGAATCTGAAGGAGCACTACATCGATCCGGACGCCGCCCGGAAGATCGCCGCTGCCTTAGTTGCGCACGAAACGAGCGGCGATGACGACGCCGCGAAGGATGGCGCGGCCTTTGCCCGTCTGCTGACCGCGCAGATGCGCGAGGTCAGCCACGACATGCATCTGGAGGTGATCTACACTAGCGACCGTTTGCCTGATCATCCGCGACCACAAACGCCCGAAACCCTTGCCGCGTACCGCAAAGCCATGGAGCAGGCAAACTGCACGTTCGAAAAGGTCGAGGTGCTGGCGCACAACGTCGGTTACCTGAAGCTCAACTCCTTTCCGGATCCCGCCGTTTGCCGGCCGACCGCAACGGCCGCGATGGCGTCGTTGAATCACGTGAGTGCGATCATTCTTGATCTGCGTGACAACCGCGGCGGGATGCCCGACATGGTCGCACTGATTGCTGCCTACCTCTTCGATCATCCCGAGTATTGGTACAACCCGAGGGAGAATACGACGCGCGAGTCCTGGACGCGATCGCCCGTGCCGGGAAACGAGCTCGCCGACAAGCCCGTCTACCTGTTGACCTCGGCCAGGACCTGGTCAGGCGCCGAGCAGTTCATCTACGACCTGAAGATGCTCAGACGCGCCACGCTGGTAGGTGAAACCACGGGCGGCGGTGCGCATGCTGGAGTTTTCTACCGCTTGGATGATCATTTCGGAATGGGCATCCCGGAAGTGAACCCGATTAACCCCTTCTCCCCGGCCGATTGGGAAGGCGTGGGCGTTGAGCCGGATGTGAAGGTAGACGCCGCCGACGCCCTCAAGACGGCTGAAGAATTAGCTGCGGCCCGGCTGCGACGGTCTGCTTGCGCGGAGTGACATGAACACTGGGTTTATTCGTCGGGTTGCCGTTCCCGGGGGCATGACTGCGCTGGCAATCGAAATTCTCTCCCGGTACGTACCCCAGGCATGGCAGACGGTATTCCGGGAAACCGCGGGGCGGGAAGCAAAATCTCGCGAATCGCTCGCGCTCTGACTTTTCTTGAGGATTCCCTCCAGGTCTGAAAGGGGCCGCTAACCAGGCGGCCCCGCGAATTAAGGAGGAGTAGAACCAACTGCTGACAGGATTAATTTCGCTCCAAACCCGTTTTCGCGCAAGCCATCTTTCGCCGCGCCCGTTATTTCGACAATATCTTTTGGTCGGACGCACTGGCTTTGGCCGCCCGTCCCACCTGGAACTCGTTGCCCAGCCGCTCGATAGCGATGCGGACGAGCTGGCTTCGGGTGCGCGCCCCTAGCTTCGTGAACAATCGTTGGATGGTGCTTTTCACCGCACTCTCCGTCGTGTCCAGGCCGCCTGCGATCTCTTTGTTGGTCTGCCCCTCAAAGATACCTCGGAGCACCGTCTGCTCCAGATTGGTTAGTATTACCGTCGCATCTGCCTGTGCGACCGGAAGATCGCTATCCGAAGCTTCGGCTTCGGTTACTACCGCCGTTAACCTCCGGGCTCCAGAAAAGATATATGTCGAGAAACAAACATGGGCCGTAAACGTTTCGCCGTTCTGCCGCTTGCCGCCGCATTCCATGGTGGTGCGGAACACCTGCGCGCCGTGGTCCGAAGGCACCTGTGCCAGGGCCGGTAGATACCCGGCGATGCTTTGCCCCAGCAGGCCATTCTTTTCCGCGCTCAGCAGCCGGCTGGCGGCGTCGTTGGCCTGCACCACTTTCGCGCCGCCGTCCAATGTCAGGATGGCCGCCGAGCTGGTTTCAATTAAAACCCGCAACTGCTCTTCGGAATCCCGCAGTAAACGGTCACGCGCCTGAATTTCGGTCAGCTGCTCGCGCACTTTTTGGAAATTCGCCAGCACCCCGCGCACCAGCCAGCCCGCCAGCGTATAAGACCCCCACGCCAGGAACAGGCGCGGCAGGAAGTAAATGTGGTTATACGGCCCGAAAGCCTCGCGCAAAACCGCACAAATCGCTGAGACAACCGCGATCTGCCACTGCCCGAAACAGCTCGCTATCAGAAATATGGGGAAAAAATAAAGAAAGCCGAACGACATTTCGCGTGCGACTTTCCAGTCGAGAAAGGCGATGATCGCGATCATCACCGTCGAAATCGTCACTACCCTCGAGCGCCGGTAGGCGAGGACCGATTCGGTGAAGCGCATTCCTGTTCCATGTTAAACGACAAACTGCTCCGGCACCAAGCGTTTCTGCCCCACGCGGGGAAGTCTGGCTTTTTGCTACCCTCGAAAAATGGCGTCTCCGCAAACCACCCAGGCCGCTCGCGACCGCTTCCGCAGCCAGCGCACCCGGCATTTCAGTGAGTCCGTGATTCGTGAGATGACGCGCCTGGCCATTCACCACGGCGCCGTCAACCTCGCTCAGGGATTCCCCGATTTCAGCGCGCCGGAGGACTTAAAGCAGGCAGCTCGCGAAGCCATCACCCAAGACTTCAACCAGTACGCCATTACCTGGGGCGCGAAATCGCTGCGCAACGCCATTGCCGCTAGGTATCGCCGCATCTATGGTCTTGAGCTAGATCCCGAAACTGAGATTACCGTGTGCTGCGGATCCACCGAGGGCATGATCGACTCGCTCACTGCGGTCACCAATCCCGGCGACGAGATCGTCATCTTTGAGCCGTTCTACGAAAACTATGGTCCGGACACAAAACTCTGCGGGGCCGTTCCGCGCTTTGTCCGCTTGCATCCGCCCGATTGGAGCTACGATCCCGATGAGCTCCGCCGCGCCTTCTCGCCCCGCACCAAGGCCATCATTCTGAATTCACCGAACAATCCCACGGGCAAAGTTTTCTCCCGCGAGGAGCTCGAAATGATTGCTGCGCTCTGCCAGGAATTCGATGCACTCGCCATCACCGACGAGATCTACGAGCACATCACCTACGACGGCGCGCAACACATCCCCATCATGACCCTCGATGGCATGCGCAACCGCACCGTGCTCGTCAACAGCATGAGCAAAACGTTTGCCGTGACCGGCTGGCGCGTCGGATGGGTCATCGCCGCGCCCGACCTCTCCGATTCCATCCGCAAGGTCCACGACTTCGTCACTGTCGGCGCCGCTGCACCGTTGCAGGAAGCTAGCGCCATAGCACTAACTTTTGATGATGACTATTACCAACACCTGGGCGAGGAATACACCCGCCGGCGGGATTTGATTCTCCCTATTCTCGAATCCGCCGGATTCCGCTCATTTCCGCCGCGCGGCGCATATTACGTGATTACAGACATTTCCGGATTCGGTTTCGCCGACGACGTCAGTTTCGTCCGCCATCTGGTCGAAAGCGTCGGCGTCGCCGCCGTCCCCGGCTCCAGTTTCTATCACCATCCCTCTCATGGAAGACAACAAATTCGCTTTTGTTTTTGCAAGAAATATGAGACGCTGAGGAAAGCCGGAGAAAAACTGTCGACCCTTTCGAGATCTCTCTGCTGACGCGAAGTGGACGGTTGAAAATGTTATGGTGCCAGGATTCTTGCTGCCGGAAACTACAGTTCGCGAGGCTGGCAACGGCTCCGAATTAGACCTCGGTGATAGCCGGGGTCATGTGCTTCTTCTCACGCTGGGCATCACCCGCATCATCGAGCAGGAAAGCCTTGATGTTGCGGTGTGGGGCTCGGTCGATGCCAAGGAATGGGGATCCAAGCCGCTCGTTAGTTTCCCCCAAAAGTTCTACTGCGGAACCTATCAGATCCTCCTCGATCTCACCCAACAACCCGACCTGAGGTTTCTGCGTGCCAACTGGGCCGCCCAGCGTTGGGGTAAGGGCGATCACAAGCCGCTGTTTGGTTTTTACGTTTTTGCACAGGAAATCAAGCACCAGGTGCTCGCCATGGGCGCCTGATCGCCCGTTTCTTTCTCATCTTTTACAAACAGAACCCCCGACCTTGGTAGACTGTTTCTCTGACGTGGAGCACGAATGGCGGTCCACAATGTGTTGTCCAGCGCCCGGCAGACCCCAAGCCACTGCCAATTCATCAGCCGGTTTGAATGTGAAAGGAAAAGGTGCAGCCGGGTGTTTTGTGGAGGCCCCCTCCCTGTTTTAGGGAGCCTCCTCAAATCAGAGCAAACCCATGCTGTTAGAACCAATCTGCACGAAGCTCAAAAAACCCGCAAGATATCTTTCGACGGGCCTGGTCATCCCCTGTAGCACCTTTCGATCCTGTTACGTTAAACGCGCCTTGTAACATATCCGCATGTCTTTCTTCCGACTGGCGATAACCGCTTTCCTGTTAGCCTCGACCAGCGCCGCTACACCGGGCGATTTGGCCGATCTCGCCCGCCAGTACCTCGTCGATCTGATCCGCCTCGACACCACCAATCCGCCCGGAAATGAAACGCGCGTGGCGGAGTATCTAAAGAAGTTATGCGATTCAGAGGGAATTATCAGTCAAACCCTGGGTGCCGACCCCACGCGGCTGAACTTTGTCGCCCGCCTGCCCGGATCGGGCAAGTTGAAGCCCTTGTTGTTGATGGCCCACAGCGATGTGGTGCCCGCCGACCGCGCTCAATGGACCGTCGATCCCTTCTCCGCCCAGCAGCGCGACGGTTTCCTTTGGGGCCGGGGCGCTGAGGATGATAAGTCCCTTCTCGCCGCGGAGTTGGCGGTCCTAGTCGAGCTTAAAAGGCACGCCGTCAAGCTCGACCGCGACCTCATCCTCCTCTCCGAGAGCGACGAAGAAGCCGGCTCTACCGGCATTCAGTGGATGATCGCCAACGCCTGGGACAAAATCGACGCCGAATTTGCTCTCAACGAAGGCGGTCTTTCGCTCACCACCATGAGCGGCCGGCGCATTTTCGAGATTCAAACCGCCGAAAAAATCCCCACGCGCATCATTCTGACCGCTCACGGCTCTGCCGGGCACGCTTCGCTGCCTCGTGCGGATAACCCCGTGGTTCACCTGGCGCGCGCCATCATACGCCTGGCCGACGCCGATCAGCCTGTCCGTCTCAACTCCACCACGCGGCGCTATCTTCACGCCATCGCCGGACTGCCCGATTACCGCTGGCTCGCTCCGCTTCTTTCCAAGCTGGAGAATCCCAAAACGGCGATGGCCACCGCCGACCGGCTCCGCGCTTTCGACCCGGAGTTGGACGCCATGGTGCGCACTACCGTCTCTCCCACCATGCTCAGCGCCGGAACCAAGATCAACGTCATTCCCAATACCGCCGAGGCGCAGATTGACGTGCGCCGCCTGCCCGATGAGACGCACGACGAAGTCATCGAGCGCCTGCGCCGCATGGTGCACGATCCCGCAGTGGACGTTAGCGCGGCCCCGGGCCATGAGATGCCCGCCACCGCTCCCAGCCGCACCACCACCGGGCTCTACCGCGCCATGCAGCAGGCTTTTACTACCGCGGCGCCGGGCGCGCTGGTGATACCTTACATGGTTCGCGGCGCCACCGACGGTTCCTTTCTCCGCGAAAAAGGCATGGACGTCTACGGCGTCCCCATCTTCATGCGCGAAGACAAAGAAAGCCGCGCCCATGCCAACGACGAACGCATGGGCATCGAGACTCTCGGCTCAGGGGCAAATCTGCTGATGGAGATCGTGCTGCTGGTGGGAAGATAACCCCTACCTCACTCCCAGCACCTTCCCGATCCGTGCCGCCAGGCCTTCGGCCATCCACTGAAATCCGAGGTCGTTCGGATGCGTGCCGTCCACCAGGCCGTCTCCGCGCGCGGGTCCCAGCAAATCCGTACCCTCCAGGATCTCCAGATGCCGGTCGCCCGCCGCGATCTTTTCCGCGGCCACACGACGGATCAGTTCCCGCATGTCTTCAAGACGGGCGTCTCGCGACCACGATTCGTGCGCAGCATAGATAGGAGTGATTACCAGAATCGGTGCCTCGGCGCGCTTGCCCCGGATCGTCTCAATAAACGGTGCGTACGCCTGCGCCAGCGAATCGACGGTCGGGTTGTTCTGCGCAAAGTCGAGCACGTAATACGACGCGTCGATATCGGCAACCGCTCGAGCCATCTCCGGTTCTCCCAGTCCGTTCCCCGAAAAACCGAGATTCACGAAATCGGCGTTCAGCATGCGGCCGAGAATGGCCTGGTAACTCATGCCGCTCCGGCTGGCGCAGCCGCCCTGCGTGATCGAAGTGCCGTAGAAGACCAGCGGCTTGGCAATCGCGAACGGCTTCGCTTGTTCGAGGCGCGCTTCTGCGTCCACACCGATTCCCAGAACTTTCACGCCGATGTACAGCGGCAGGTAGAGCGTCACGTCACGTTCGGCTCGCGCCTGGCCTTTGTAATACGTGTGCTCATAAGTCTTGCCGGGCTTGGCGTCGTAGTCGGCGATGGCGGTCCCGCGATACACGCTGTCCGCATAAAGGTCCACGCCACTCTGCCCGAACGCATGCATGTTCTTCATGCCAGGCGGCTCGGGATACTCGAGACGAATCGCCAGCGTGGTGGAGTCCGTCCGGAACCGAATGCGCCCTCCGCTCGGCGACTGCGCCAGATCCCACACCGGCTTTCGATAGGTGTCCTTGAGCCTGACCGGCAGGCGAAACAGCTCTCCGCCGTTCTCGCTGAACCAGGGAAGGCCGTCGATTTCGACGTTTTGGGTGGCGAGCGGGAGCCAGCGGAGCTGCGGCTCTTGGGCCAGTAGCGGAAACAGGCTCGCAGCGACGATTAAAGGGAGTACTGGATAGCGCAGGGCGATCACAGGGCGATTATACGCGTGTGGGTCGTTCTCAAGGAAATGGGAACTCAAATGTCGTGCGGCCGATTGGCACCTGGATTATTGCGGAATCACATTTGCGGATCGTCTGAAAACTCACGATGCCTTTCACATCTTCTCCGGGCAGCAGGGTGTTCGCCCTCAGCACATGGCTGTCTGGATCGGTCGGAATGCCAAAGGGCCAGCTGTACTTCAGGATCTTCGGTTTCTTCCCCAGACATACACAGGTGAACTGTTCCGGATCTACGTCGATCCTCCCGTTGCTCTGATTCATGACGACGATAACCGCCATGGTGAAAGCGTGCCTATGCTGGAAACTCGCCCAGACATATACGCGGTCTTTGATCTGGATGGTTTTGTACCGTTGGCCGTTATAAAGGAGGTGATCCGCGTATGGGGCGGTTTCGGCCCACCGGACAACGTCTTCGGCATTTACCTGCGCCGCCACCACCACCAGCCAGGAAGCCTGCAGGGGGATCAACCATGCTAGCTTGTGCTCACCGAGGAAGGAAGTAACGGATGACAAGCGTTGCTCCGTATCCCTTAGGCGGCGAGTGGCGAACCGTGTCCCGATTGCTTTTCAGGCGATGCATAACCTCGCAGCAATCCGGCATCCGATGGTGGCCACCGTTCGGGTAGCCACCCAAGTACCTGTGTAGGTCACCCGAGCACAAATCGACATACTTGTTTTTTTGCGACGCTGCCGCCGCCCACCTTAGGCGGATTTCATGTTCGAAATCGGCGGCACTCGGTAGGCGCATATGCCGACATTCTACACCTACCTCTTCACCACCCCCGCCCCCAGCAACTCCTCCAATAGGGGCGTCTGCGGGTACGGATGCCCCTTGTACCGCCGCCAGCCCTCGGCGTACTCTACTCCGGCGCGCTGGCCGTTGGCGTGCGTCCAGGCTTGCATGGTTTCCAGGTAGTCGTCGATGCCGTGATGTTTCAGCAGCCACGCCCGCTGGCTCGCGTGCTCGGCGAGCATCGCAGTTTTGATTTCCATTTGCGCGGTCACGTCCACGAAAAAATCCGGCTCGATCGGGTGCCCTTCCCTGTCCACGCCGCCTACAGGATCCATGAAATAAAGGTGCGGGATGGCAGCGAGCGGCGGGGTCGGGTCCTTCTCGCCGGTTACGTAGTTGGGCAGGGGCGCGCCGAAACATGCATCGCGCACGAGTTCGCTCGTCGTCTCGTGATCGCACAGATAATCCACCGGTGATGCCGTCAGCACCAGGTCCGGCGCCACCTGCCGCAGAATCTCAATGACCCGCCGCCGCGTGGCGTCATCGCTGAAGATGTTAAAATCCCGGAACTCTCCGCAGCCGTAGCGGGCGCCGATGCGGGCGGCCGCGCGCGCGCCTTCCTGGCGGCGGATGCGAGCAATCTCCTCCGGCCCGTGCTCGTCGGAGCCGCAGTCACCCGGTGTCATGGTCACGATGGTGATCGATTGTCCTGCCGCCGCAAGCTGCGCGAGAGTTCCGCCCGCCAGAATCTCCGCATCGTCGGGATGCGCATGAATGACCAGAATGTTTTTCTTCACACGGAGTGGTGATGGCCGCGATCTACCAACTTATCAAACCGCGCTGCTCGTGTGATTCGCTTTCGCGGATTTCTGGAGCGCCAGCCGCAACTCGATCCCCGGAGAGAAGCGCGCCACACGCCGGGCTGCAATCTGCATGGTGCCGCCGAATCGCGGGTCGCGCACCTTGCGCGCCTTGTGTTCGGATGTCACGAACGTGCCGAAGCCGACCAGCGTCACGCGGTCGCCGCGGATCAGGCTGGACTGCACGCCGTCCAGCACCGCGTCCAGAGCTTTCGCGGCCTGCATATTGCTAAGGCGCGCATCCTGTGCGATCTTGCGAACCAAATCCCGCTTATTCACAGACCCTCCTTGCCGAGGTGCGAGGAGATATATCAAAGGTGGGCCACGGTGTCAATCGCGGGTGTCCTCACTTAAGGAACGTTACTTACGGAACAGCCTCGGCAGGCGGGTCACTTTTAGTTGAGCAGCCGGCCTGTTTGCCGCGACGAACGTCGACGAGGTAAATCGCCAGCACTCCCGACATGGCCACCAGGCTGCCGACGTACAGACCCCAGGACCAACCGGCGCGTGAGGCAATGTAGGGGGTAAGGATCGGTGCAAAAAATCCGCCGATCTGCGCTCCCGTGTTGAGGATGCTGGAAGCGGCGCCCACACGCTCGCCTGCGATCTCTGTAACGCATGCCCAAAACGGTCCTTCACAACAGGCCGCCAGGCCGAATGCAAGCGATAAGCAGGCCACTATGGCACTGACTCCCGAGGCCGCCGTAGCGGCATAAGTGAACACCGCGCTCAGCGTCAGTCCAAGCATGGGGACGATGCGGCGCCCCACTTGTGCTCCGAATGCGCGGGTCAACCGGTCGGAAACCAGGCCACCAACCGGCATGATCGTGCCCTCGGTGAGAAAAAGCAGGGTTGTATATTTCGCACTGCTCTGTGCCCCCAGATGCAGGACTTCGCCGAAATAGTAGTAAATCCAGTAGAAGAATATGTACTGAAAATATCCCAGCGTCCCGTAGGCGAAAGTCAGCAACATGAGGTTCCGATCGGCAAACAGCTTCATCCATGGAGCGCGGTCCCGTGCTGGTTGGACCCGAGGAGAGTGGGCAACGCCAGGAGGGTGCTCGCGCGCATACCATAGCCAGACGAGTGCGAGCGCCGCGGTGGCGGAAGCGGAGACGAGGAACGAGGCGCGCCAGCGAAAGTGGATCAGCATCCAGGCAAAAAGCACGGGTGAAATCGCTGCGCCAGCCGACGACCCGGCGATGATGAACGCCTGGACACGCGCGTGGTAGACCAGCGGAATCCAATTTGCGGTCATTCTGGCGCATGCCGGATAAAGTGGCGCGGTGACGACACCCAATCCCAGCCGGATGACGAATAGCGCCGGCACGATGCCCAAGAGGCTACTGACGCCGGGAACGCCGGCCAGCACAATCAGACCGGTGAACACCGCCGAGAATATCCCCATGAGCGCCAGCGTCAGGCGCGAACCCACCCGGTCCACGAGGTGTCCTCCGGGAATCATCAGCAGTGCATAGCCGAGGATGAACGCCGAATAAATAGCGCCCATTTGGGTCGGGGAGATCGCAAAGTCTTTCATCAACTGGGGGCCGGCAATCGACATGATTGTGCGGTCGAAATAGCTGATTAAGCTGAATGCGAACAATAAGGCCACGAGGGTCAAACGCGCACGGTCGAGACTCAGGGTAGAATGCTCGGGACCCTTGTTCATGCCGGAAAGGATTTGAACATCATAATGGATTCGCGCGTTCCGGGTTCGCCGGCGGGTTCCGGCGTCCGCCGGACCGCTCCTTGATATACTTCTCCCGTCGCGAATGAGGATCTGCCGGCTTCAGGCTGCTGAGCCCGTACTCAGATTTCGCTCATAGCTGCAATCGGATCCGATCAGGTCCCACCATGAAAGGAGAAGTTGGAATGAAAGAAAACGCCAGGTACTCGAATCGTCGTGCCTTTATGAAGTGGATGGCAGCGCTGCCGACGCTGGCGGGTTTCGCGGCGCAAGATCTGGCTGCGAAAACCCTGAAATCGGCCAAGTACGGCGCAAAACAGAACATCTACACTCGTATTGGCGTGACGCCGATCATCAATGCGCGCGGCACGTGGACTTACATCAGCGGCTCGCTCGAACTCCCCGAAGTGCGCGAAGCCAAACAGGAGGCGGCGATGCACTTTGTCGACCTGTGGGAACTGCAGCGTGGCGTCGGGAAAAGGCTGGCCGAGCTTTCCGGGGCCGAAGGAGGCCTGGTGACCGCAGGCGCAGCTGCTGCCATGGCCACCGCCACGGCAGCCTGCATAGCCGGTACCGACCCGGCGAAAATCTGGCAGCTACCCGACACCACCAGCCTGAAAAACGAGGTGATCATGTTCGGTGGACGCATCTCGTTCGACAGCGGCATTCGTGCTTCCGGCGGGAAACTTGTCGTGGTCCATTCCCATGACGAGCTGAAGGCCGCCTTTAACGAGAAAACCGCCATGGTCTACACTACCGCCCGGGGTGAGAGGCTGGAGAAAGCTATTCCCATCACCAAAGATGCGCACGTGCCGATCCTGGTGGACTGGGCAGCGGGAATTCCGCCGATCGAAAACCTCTCCCTTCCCTGGAAGATGGGGGCAGACCTGTACACGTTCAGCGGCGGCAAAGGCTTGTGCGGGCCCCAGTGCTCCGGTTTGCTCCTGGGCCGGAAGGATCTCATTGAAGCGGCTCTCGCCCAGAGCTGTCCGTGGGAAGGCGCAGTCTGCCGTCCGATGAAGGTGGGCAAGGAAGAAATTATGGGCATTCTGGCAGCCGTCGAAGCCTGGAAACAACGCGATCTTTCCGAGTTGGACAAGGAATGGAACAAACGCGTGAAGAAGATCGCCCAACTGGTGGAGACGGTACCGGGAGTCACCACCGAGCTTCAGATTCCTGAAGGCGGGAACCGCTATCCGACGCTAACCGTGAAGTGGGACGAAGCCCTTTTCAAATTGACCGTGCAGGAATGTGCGCAGAAGCTTCGCGACGGATCTCCACGGATCGAAGTGCTGACGGCCAACAATCCCAGTACGGTGCCGGGAGTTCACGAAGGCGACCCCAAAATACCCCGCCCCGCACGCCCGGACGCACTGCGAATTATCTCAATGACGCTGCAGCCCGGCGAAGAGGTGCTCGTGGGCCGGCGCCTGCGAGAGGTCTTGAATGACGCGCGCAAAACCGCGGCCTGACGCCGCCTTAAGGATGAAGACACCTCGAGCTGACGGCATATAGCTAATGCTTCGCATCGTAATTCCGGATGACGCACCGCCGGTGATGGCGCCCAGCCACGCCTACCGTAAACTGCTGGAGCAGAGCTGCGTCGACTACTACGACAGCCTTCCCGGTAGCGAGGAGGTGCTGCTGGAGCGTATTGCCGGTGCGGAAATCGTAATCAACATTCGATCCTCGACGAGCTTTAGCGAGAGTGTCTTTCGCCGTGCGCCCAATCTGCGGCTGCTGTCGCTGTGGGGAACGGGCACCGATAACGTCGACCTTTCCGCTGCCGCTCGTTACGGAGTGGCGGTAACCAATACGCCCGGTGTATCTGCCTTCTCCGTCGCAGAACATGCGCTCGCGCTGATGCTGGCCGTGGCGCGCCGCATTCCGTGCGTGGACGCGCAGGTCCGTCAGGGGCGCTGGCCGCGCGGTCAGGCGGCGCTCATGCACGGCAAAACACTGGGCGTTGTCGGATTGGGTGCGATCGGCCGCCAATTTGCTCGTCTGGGTGCAGGGATCGGCTTGCAGGTGAAGGCCTGGACCATGCATCCCAATCCGGGGTTCGGGTTCGAGCTTGTCTCGCTCGACGACTTGCTGCGGCAAAGCGACGTGGTTAGCCTCCACCTGCGCCTCTCCGCCGAGACACGGGGCTTCATCGGTGCCCGCGAAATCGGCAAAATGAAGCATTCAGCCATTTTGATCAATACAGCGCGTGGACCCATCGTGGATCAGGAGGCACTGCTCGATGCGCTCACCGCCGGCCGCATCGCCGGCGCCGGCTTAGACGTTTTCGATACCGAACCGTTGCCGCCTGATCATCCGATCACGCGCCTCGAAAATGTCGTGCTCACCCCCCACTCTGCCGGCATTACCCCCGAGGTACTCGAAGCCGGACTGCAACTTTCCATCGACAACGTCTGGAACTTTGTCGGCGGCCATCCCACTCATCTCGTCGTAGGAGAGGATAGAACTCGATAAACCACCCTGAACACTTCACTGCCGCGCCCGGCGACTATCTGATCGGATAGTCTGCTATCCGCGCCGATAGCACTCCCCTTCGCCTGAACGGGCCCAATCACCTCTCAGAATCGTCACAGCGCCGTTGACTCAAAAACCACTTAGGTGCGTTCTGAGGCTCACTGGGGAAACCGTTTCGGGTTTGGACTCGAACATGCCTTCCCCGTGGCCGGAAGGAAGGCCGGATATGAAGCTGAACCTCAAATCACTTGCCGCGATCGCGATCTTTTCCGCAGTCGTTCCTGCCTTGCAGTCGGCCGGCTTAGGCAGTATCAATGCACTGTGGGTCTACAGCGTCTCCTCGCTGCCGAACGCTGTTACCGACGCTCCCACTCGCAATGCCCTCATGCAAAACAGCTCCGCAAGCGGCGTGAACATGCTTTATGCGGCGGTTTATAGTTCTACGCCCAACAGCGCCGGACGGTATATGTACGACGATAGCGACGTCTCCGCCTTCATTGCGGCGGCGCACGGACAGGGCATGCAGGTGTACGCCGCCCTCGGAGACCCCGACTGGCCCACCTACGGCTGCGAAACATCCGGCAATCCGTACAAGCGCTTTGCCGACATTGTTGGCTACGACTCGGCCAATCCCAATGCCGCATTCGACGGAATTATGCTTGATGTGGAACCGGGCAGTAGTCCCGATTTTCCTTCCCTCCTCGGCCTCTATCAATGCTTCCAGCAGATGACCAACGCAAACAACCTTGGCCTTGCCGCGGCCATCAGTGCTTTCTGGAATAGCAGCACGACCTTCAACTCAGTCACCCTGCCGGTCTACCAGCAGATCGTGAATCTGGGGATGAATAACGTGGTAGTCATGGGCTACAGGAACACCGCCGGTACGCTCGATTGCAGCCAGGGCGATGGGATCGTCTGCCTCGACGAGAACATCATTCAGTACGCCAATAGCGTCTCTCAACCCAACATGATCCTGGTCGGCTTGGATACGGATAATCCGGCCGTTTCCGGTGCCGCGACGGATACGACCTTCTACGCGCTCGGTCAGTCAGCCATGAATAGCGCGGCGCAATCCGTCTACAGCCAGTTTGCTGCTGCTAACCAAAGTTTCGGCGGTTTTGCCATCCACAATTACCGTGACTCATACCTGAATGGAAGCCTTGCCGGCTGGCCATCTACGAATGCGGTTTTCGGCGCTCCTGCACCGGAGTTTTCCGCTTCGGGTGTGCTCAATGCCGCTAGCCTTCAGGGCACGAACATCGCTCCTGGAGAAGTGATTACCATCTCAGGGCAAAATCTGGGCCCTGGCCTGCCTTCTGGCATGCAAGTCGTCAACGGGATTGTCACCACACGCCTGAGCAGTGTCCGGGTGCTGTTTAACGGTATTCCAGGACCGGTGTTGTTCGCTTACTCCAATCAGGTGACCGCCATCGTTCCCTTCGAACTCGAAGGCCCATCGGCAGCGGTTCAAGTCGAGTACTCTGGTGTCACATCCGCTCCCGTAAACATGCCAGTTGCTCAGTCAGCTCCCGGCATCTTCACGGTGGATGGCTCCGGATTAGGACCGATTGCTGCCTGGAACCAGAACGGCTCCATCAACAGCAGTGCCAATCCGGCCGCTTCGGGTACAGTGGTGACGATGTTCCTGACCGGCGCCGGTCAGACCACGCCCGCAGGAATTGACGGGTTCGTAAATACCGCTAACGCCGGATTAGCTACTCTTGCGCTTCCAATCCGCGCCCTCATCGGCGGCAAGCCGGCAACGGTTGCTTCTGCCGGGAACATCTCCGGTATGGTTTCGGGAATCGTTCAAGTGAGTTTAGTCGTCCCGGCCGGTCTTTCGAGCGGCGCTCACATGGTGCGAGTCTACATAGGACCCGGGGAAACTCAGTATAACGTTACCATCGCCGTTGAGTAACTCAGCGGCTGGATCGAGCATATACACGCGAACAAGCTCGAAAGGATGCTAACGCTGAAACTGGAGCGGAGACGGGAATCGAACCCGCAACCAACAGCTTGGAAGATTCAGCCTGTTTTGAAAACAAAGAACATATGCGCCTAAGGCGCTAAATTCTGGCCACCTAAACCACTGAGTTTTCAAATCCTCCCTCAAATCCTCCGCGCTCCATGGAGTAAACGGAGTACATGCTCAATCAACAGCGCACGCCTGGCGTTCGGCGGCTCGCCCGCCAATGCTACCGCCCACGCTCGGGCTCACTCAACCAGCCACAGAAACCAGAAACGGGCGGCGAGGAGCGTACGGTTGCCCGCGCTCCGTGATATACTCCTCGACATTTCTCGGGTGACGCTTGAGGGGAAAAATCCGATTGCTTCCAGTGCTGGTGGTGATGGGCGTGAGCGCCCAGACGGACGAGGTTCCGAAAAATAATCCCTATACGGCGGCGAGTGATGTCGAACGCGGCGCGCGTCTGTTTGCAGCCAACTGCGCGCCGTGCCATGGCCCGAAAGGTAATGGCGGGCGTGGGGCGAACCTGGCGCGGCCGCGTCTGCCGCGTGCAGACGATGATAAGGCGCTATTTCTGGTCATTCGCGACGGTATTCTCAACACCGAGATGCCGGGTGCGTGGGGAATGACCGATCACGAAATGTGGCAGACGGCCGCATTCGTGCACACGCTCGGCCGGGTGGGGCCGGAGCAGGTTCCCGGTGATCCGATTGCTGGCGCCGCGGTCCTGCGCAGCAAGGGCTGCATCCGCTGTCATACGATCGGAACCGAGGGTGGGCGCATGGGACCGCCGCTTACCGAAATCGGCGACCGGCGCAGTGCCACGTATCTCAAGAGCCTGCTGCTCGATCCGCCATCGTTTTTGCCTGAGGACTTCTCTATGGTCGAGGTGGTGACGACCGCGGGCCACCGGGTCACCGGAATCGTGCTTAACGAAGACACATACTCCATTCAGGTTCGCGACCTGACTGGAGATTTGCACTCGTTCTGGAAGCAGGAGTTGACGACACTAGAAAAGCACGCCGATCGCACGCCCATGCCGAGTTTCCGCGGCCAGCTGAGCGACCGAGAGCTGGAGGATCTTGTCGCGTACCTGGTTTCTCTAAGAAGGGCGCAATGAAGCCGCCGATCTGGATCCTCGCCTTCTGCGTCTGCGCTCAGGCGCAGGTATCGTTCGAACGCATCCGTAGCGCCGAGCGCGAGCCAGGCAACTGGCTCACTTACTCCGGCAACTACAGTGCGCACCGCTACTCGCTACTCGATCAGATCTCCACTATCAACGTCGGGAGACTGAGGCCGGTTTGGCTGTACCAAACGAGCGCTATTGCGCCGGTTGAGACCACCCCGCTGGTAGTAGACGGTGTGATGTACCTGACGGAGCCGGCGAGCAATGTAACGGCGCTCGACACCCGCACCGGCCGGCCGCTGTGGAAATATCAGCGTGCCGTGCCGCAAGACGTTCGTGTCTGCTGCGGGCAGGTAAATCGTGGCGTGGCCGTGCTGGGCGAGCAGATCTTCGTCGGCACGGTGGATGCCCACCTCGTGGCGCTCGATGCCAAAACCGGCGTTGTCCACTGGGACACGGCCGTGGCCGACTATAAGACCGGCCACGCCATTACGGCCGCGCCGCTCGCCGTGAAGGATAAGGTTATCGTGGGGATTGCCGGCGGAGAATATGGCGTTCGCGGCTTCATTGACGCTTACAACGCCAAAACCGGAAAACAGGCCTGGCGATTCTGGACCATACCAGGCCCGGGCGAGCCGGGACACGAAACCTGGGCCGGCGATAGCTGGAAAACCGGTTCCGCCACCACCTGGGTCACTGGCTCCTACGATCCCGACCTGAACCTGCTCTATTGGGGCACTGGCAATCCCGGTCCGGACTGGAACGAGGAACGCCGCGCCGGTGACAATCTCTACGCGGATTGCCTCGTGGCGCTGGATCCCGACACCGGCAAGCTGAAATGGTATTTCCAATTCACGCCGCACGATATGCACGACTGGGATTCGGCGCAGATCCCTGTGCTCGCCAACGCCACCATCGGAGGGCACAGGCGCAAAGTGGTGATGTTTGCCAACCGAAACGCATTCTATTACGTCCTCGACCGCAAGACCGGCGAATTCCTGCACGGCAACGCATACGCCCGTCAAACCTGGGCCAAGGGGCTTGACGATAGGGGCCGGCCTGTACGGGTGCCCAACATGGGGCCGACGGAACAGGGCGTGAAGGTCTACCCGGAAGCCGCCGGAGCTGGCAACTGGTACAGTCCGTCGTTCAGCCCGAAGACGGGCTTGCTCTACGTCGCGGTGCGGGAGAAGGGCGGTCTCTACTATAAAGGCGAGGCGGAGTACAAAGCTGGCTCTTTGTTCAACGGAGGAGGAGTCCGCGACATCCCCGGCGAGAAGGGCTACGGAGTAATCCGTGCCATAACGCCCCCCACGGGCCAAATTCGCTGGGAGTACAAAATCTTCTCGCCGCCGTGGGCCGGCGTGCTATCGACGGCTGGTGGTCTGGTCTTCGCCGGAACCAACGAGGGCGACTTCCTGGCGCTGGACGCATCCACGGGAAAATCTCTCTGGCGCTTCCAGACCGGCGGAACCGTGCAGGCGAATCCCATAAGTTACCTCAGCGATGGAAAGCAGTACGTAGCCATCGCGGCGGGCAATGCCATCTTGGCTTTCGCGGTGGATTGAGGGCGGCATACGACGGCGGCACGCGGTTCATTTCGAGGTGGGGTGGGCCCGGCCCTTAGGAAAGGTTGCCACCAGGAACCTGTCACAAGCTCAGACAATAGCGCCATGCGGACGCTTGTGTATGCGCTGCTGCTTTCGACCTTGTGTGCCGGAGCTACGGTGCCGGTTGATGTCTCGGCTGTCAAATAGGGCTCGGTAGCGGTAGAAGCCGGACCCAACTCCTTGGTGGTGCGCTGCCGCTTCCCTTGCGCGCCGTCACGCCCGATTACTTCGATTTGATGGGCATGGCGTTGATCGCAGGGCGGCAAGCGTCAAGGAAGCGACCGGCCGCCTAATGCCCCTCGGCCACGCTGGCGCCAGCTCCAACAAAACCGCTCTTATATGGGCTGTCGTCATCGAGTAGCACATATTCTCCACGTGCCTCAAGTCGTGATACCTTCACGGTTCGGAGTGCATCGTTGCCCGCTACGGTCAGTACCATATGGGAGGCGTCGAGCGGGTTCTTGGAGGCGTATACCAGCGCCTCCCGTTCGGATGCGTGCACGACGCCATCGATCTTGAAGCTCGCACCCGCATAGGACAAACCCAGTTTCTCGGCCCATGCAGCCAGAGCCGAGTTTGCCTCCGGACGGCCCACAAAAATCACATCGCGATGACGCAACAGATCGTCGGTGACCTCAAAATCCTTATAAACTGGCACCTGGCTCTCGTACCAGTTCAGGTAACGGGTCTGCATTTGCTCCGCGGCGTAGCGATTCGCGCCCGCTTCGCGCACCGTACCGTACACGATGACCGCTGAGGCAAGACGGTCATCGATATTACTGGTGAGATATGCCGGACCATCAGCCGGCTCAGTAAAATCAAATCGCACGCCTGCCTTGTCGAGGAACGATTGCGCCGTAACCGGCTTGGTCGTGTTCGCCGCGAAATAATCGGACATTAGCTTCAGAAAGCCGTCATCGCCCATCTTCCGTCGTAACGCATCCAGGAACAGCAGTCCTTTCACCTCCTCCAGTTGGAAGTGTGTCCTCGCGTTCTCCGGCCCGAGCTTGAGACCGCGGTAGGTTGCGCGGTACGCGTTCAGCGATTTCTCGACATCGTCCGACTCCAGAACGCCGTAGTAAGCCGCCGAACCACCAACAAACCACGCATCGGCGTCGGAAGCCGGCAGAAGCCAACCTTTCCAGAGATGGTCCTTCAGAGACGCCGGTTTGGCCGGAGCTTTTGGCTCAGATGGTGCCGGCGCAGCCAGGCGAAGCTTTTCGTTCGCTTCAATCGATCGCCGTAATTCTTGCGACTCCTCGGCTTGAAACAGAACGTATCCCGAAGGATACAGGCCGTCGTTCTTGGCGTAGCCGGATGACGTCGGCACCCATTCGCGCTGGTTGGGTTTTCCGAATTCCGCCCAAACCATCATCCGGTTCGCCATGTCCGAAGTGGCAACCTTGGCGTCCATAGTGCTGGAACTGACCAGCGGAGCAGTGCGAAAGGCCAGGAAGGCGAACTGCTCATCAATTTGTCCCCTATACTTCTGGTAAAGATCCTGCCAGGCCATATCACGAAGATATGGAAGGTACGGAATGTAGTCCGATCGACCCTGCGGGTCCGGATAGTTTTCGAGACGGACATCCAGGTCCTTGGTGTTGTTGTCGCCCCAATAAAATCCAGGCGTTCCACCGAACCACTCGTTTTTCGAGCTGCGCCATAGTCTGGTTTTTGCAGTACCCAACTCATACATGGCGACCTCGTTGTTTTTGGCGTCACCGATCAGCCATTCATTGGTGTAGAGGCCGTTGTTGTGGGTCCCGAGGTACTTCACTACTTCATCAATGTTTCCGCTGTACTGAATGGCCAGGCGAGCACGGAAAGCAACGGGAGTGCCCTGCGCGTTAAAGGGGGTCTGACGGATCGTGGTTTCCGTCAAAACTACGCCCGCATCGTTTTGGTACCAGTCCGTGCCACTCTCGATTCCCCCCGGATAACTCTGGATCAGCATGCGGTGTCCGTGAGCGGGCTTAACGTCGAGCATCACATTCGTTTGCTCGGCGAGAGTGAGAGGCCACCAGGTAACGTGGCCGATCACCATCTTGCCGTCACGGGTGGCCGCACCAGTGGCAGCGAACGCACTGCAATGATCGAGCACCGAACTCTTGCTGCCGCTGTAGGAAGGCTTTTCCAATTTCAATCCTTCGAGACCGGTTGCAGTGGTAGCGACCGCTGGCGATAGCTCCCCAAGTTCGACCGTGACGTTTGCCACCAC